>CAYUZZ010000001.1:0-15749 GCA_964449505.1 uncultured Hyphomicrobiales bacterium
ACATTATCTTTAAATCATTGAGTTAATATTATGATATTAAACAAATATATATCATTTTTTTTTAGCTTTAAACGTATATATATTAATTTTATGTAACTTTTATCAGTTAATTTGTTTATTTAATATATAAATTAAAAAATTTAATAAATACTTTGGGAGTAATAATGACTTTTTTTCCAAAATTTCTAATCAAAATTAACATTTTGCTAATTTTAATGCTCGCCAATATCGGATATTTGAGCTCAGAACCAAATTTTTGGGAAATTTTTGACGACTCAGAATTTTTTGGATTGAAAACATCGCCGTACTCAAATGTTGTCAAAACCAGCATTATTGATGATAAAGGTAATATATACGTTGGTTTATGGGCTAACGGTGTTTTTAAATCTACCGACAAGGGAAGCACTTGGCAACAAAAAAATAGTGGTTTGAGCAACAGAAACATTACAGACATCACATTCACCAAGTCGGGCAACATACTTGTTACCACTTTTGGGGGCGGTGTTTTTCAGTCTGTCAATAAAGGCGATTCTTGGATTTCGTCAAGTACAGGTATTAATCATTTAAATATGAAAACATTAATAAAACACCCAAATGGTTGGTTGTTTGCTGGAACTATGGGGGGCGGTGTTTATATGTCGAAGGACGATGGATACAACTGGACTCAGACTGCTAAAGGCTTAAACTACAGAAATGTAAGTTCACTGTCATATACTAATAATGGTTTTGTAGTGGCAGGAACTTATGGTGGAGGTGTTTACGTTACACGTGATACAGGAAGAACCTGGATTGTACAGAATACAGGACTAAAATCACTTTATATTAATGACTTGGTAAGAAGTGCAGACGGAGCGATACTTGCAGCTACCAATGGTAAAGGCATTTTTGAGAGTGGCAATGATGGATTGTCTTGGGCACAACTGGATACTTTTATGATAAGACCATATACTAATATTCATACACCACTACCAGATATGAACGTTACAAATATTACACTGAATAAAAATTCCAAAACTGTTTTTGGCACCAGATATGGAGGAATTTTTCTATATGATGACGTGGAAGATTTTACTTGGGTTTCCTCTAATGTTAGGGGTGTTGGTGTAAACAATCTGATTACTGACAAAAGTGGCGAAATGTACGGTTACGTAAACGAAAAACAACCCCAAGTAACATTCACCACTGGCGAAACTTGGGACGATAAACCAATAATGGATGAAGCAAAAAATCCAAAATTATTTATTTTGGGCAGAAAGCATTTACTTCTATATGATAACGGAGGAAATTTTATTGTATCCAATGATGATGGCGAAAACTGGACAACGGTTGCTACATTGGGATTTCCTCTGAACGCAGTATGTCGTGATTCATCTGGTAATCTATTTGCTGCCTCGGAAAGAGGACTTTATTTTTCTAACGGAGATGGTACAAGTTGGTCTTTAATCAGATTCAAAGATACAATTGTTCATGATGTAGAAGTTGCACCAAACGGCTATGTTTGGGTAACCACAACTTTTGCACCAGAGCCACCTCCTGGCGGTGAACCTTCTATCTATAGAAACGTTTATAATTCTTACGATGGTGGTTTTAATTGGAACGATGTAACAATGGATTTATCGAAATATAATCAAACTCCTCAAAAATTAGCAATTAATAGCAATAATCATGTTTATTGCGCTCTTAATAATATTTTTTTCTACTCAAATGACAATGGTTCTTCGTGGAGGAATTCAAATAAACTAGGAACTGATGCTAATAATATTCAGGACGTCGCAATTGATAAAAATGGCGTAATTTATGCAGCAACTTATTATGGATTATACCGATCTCAAGATGTAAAAACTTTCGTTACTGTGCCACTATTTATGACTTACAATAATTTAGTTCATGTTGATAGAAATGGAGTAATCTATGGTACAGGGCAATATTATATGCCGAACAATTTTGCTTCGTTCAATTTAAGTTATCGTTCATTGGATACTGGGCAAACTTTTACAGTGCTAAATAATAGTTATAATTCTGATAATATATCCTCCATTGCTTCCGACCCTGATGGAGATGTTTATTTTACTACTACTTCTGGACTGATACTGAAGTCTATTTATCAACCTACACTATCTACTCCCAAACTATTAAACATTGCCGACAAGTCAGTTGACGTTCCAAATAACCCTATTCTAAATTGGGAAGCTGTCGAAAAAGCGGAACTTTATCAATTGCAGGTTTCTATAGATGAAGATTTCATTTTTAATTTCGAAAATATTACTTTGTCCGATATTCAATATCAATTAAACGAAGCTTTTTTTCCAAATACTAAATTTTATTTTAGAGTGCGTGCTAAAAACAATGCTGCACTGAGTGATTGGTCGGAAACTAGGTCGTTTATCTCGAAAATCGCTACTCCAATTTTGGTATCACCCGATAGTAATGCTGTTGGTGTAAGAGTTTATGCTGATTTGAATTGGCATCCTGTACCATCTGCTACTCAATATGAAATTATTGTTTCCAAATATACTAATTTCAAAGATACTATATATTACAATTCAAATGCTACCGATACTAATGTAACTACTGCAATATTAGAAGGTCTTACCAAATATCACTGGAAAGTAAGAGCTATGAATGACAAATCTACTAGTTTGTGGTCTAACACTTGGAATTTTACTACTGTTTTGGGACCTCCAAAACTAAAATTGCCGATTGATAAACAAAATGGTTTGGACAGATCGGTTAATTTTGTTTGGTATAAAGCAATCCAAGCTGTTTCTTATAAATTATTAATTTCAGATAAAGCTGATTTTACTGGAGCAATACAGGAATTTTCTGTAACTGATACATTATTCACTGTTCCTGGTTTCTCGTATGATACTTGGGGCTGGTGGAAAGTTGCATCTATCAATAGTGATGGAGAAAGTGAATTCTCAGAGGTTTTCTCATTCAGAATTGGATATTCTCCTGTTGTATTGGCTCTTCCAGAAAATACCAAAGGTAATGTAAAAATTCCTGTCGATTTAAAATGGAATGAGCACGAAACCCAAAATCTTTATGAGTTGCAAGTTTCTGAAAATAATGAATTTACTTTAAATGTAAAGAAATACGAAAATATTGACAATGTTACTCAACAGACAATCACTGATCTGAAGTATTTTACTGATTATTTCTGGAAAGTTAGAGTAGTTTCTACGGAAAATATTGGCAACTGGTCTGAATCTTTCACTTTTAGAACCATATTAGGTAAGGTTGGACTACGCTCACCTGCCAATTTATCAAAGGGTTTGCCTCCTAACATATCATTCCTATGGTTTGCTTTACAGGGTGCTGTCAAATATCATTTGCAAATATCGAGAGATGAGAAATTTGAGAATTTGGTATTTTCACAGGATACCCTCAGTAACTTTAATATGTTAGTTAATGAGTTGCCCAATAATGTTTTAATGTATTGGAGAGTTCGTGGAGTAAGCAATGATGGTTATGGTGAGTGGTCAGATGTATGGAATTTTACAACTGCGGGCAATGCTCCTGTTCTGATTTCACCATCTAACGGGTTGACAAACGTTAAAATTCCACTCAAGTTTTCTTGGGACCCCTTTAATAACGCTATTAATTACAAATTCCAATTGTCAAACAACGAAACGTTTGATAATATAATAGCTGGTGCCAACGATATAGCAATAAATCAATACAACATCACAACTTATATACTTGAGCCTTCAACTTCCTATTATTGGCATGTACAGGCAAATCTAAATGGTGCTGAATCTAACTGGTCGCAAACTTGGTCTTTTACAACTGATCCGGTAATTTCTGTAAACGATATTGCTGAAATAGCACCTGAACTTTCAGTTGTGCCAAATCCGGTTAACGAAAGTACGCAGATTAACTTCAAATTATCAAATCCATCAAATACTACCATCACCATTTTGGATATGGCAGGAAGAATTGTGTTTAAAAAAGATTTGGGATATTTGACTGCTGGAAATAATTATTTTGTATGGCAACCAGAAATATTGAGCAATGGAAAGTACTTTATTCAAATTAACTATAATAGCCACCAAATTAATGGAGAATTAATTCTCAACAGATAAAACAACTTTTTAAATATATTAGTAGAGGAGCTCGCTAAATTGGCTCCTCTTTTTTTTACTTCTCTGTGCACTTATAGCTCCCTCACACACCATACCAAGTGGCATTCAATTGTATAGGATAGGTTTGTTAAATCCACCCCCATTCCGCCTTTAAAAGATGCTAACGAGCTATGAGTGTAGGGGACTTTTATTAATATAAATTGCATATTTGAAAGTATTAAAGTATGGGAAGTGTTCTGGGGTGAGCTTCTCTTATTGCTCACTCGACACAGATGAAGGTTGCTGGAATGAGGCATCTTTGCAGTGGAGCGAGTTTTCTAATGACGCCTGCAAAAAATAAATCAACTGCAAAATTACTTTACAGTTGATTACTATCTAATATTATGATAATTTATTTATTTATTTGTTGTGGGCATCTCAACAATGTTGCCCCAACCACGAACTTCCAGTGTTTTCGCTTCATCTGAATCGGTTTCGATTTTAACATTAAAATCTAACCTACCAGTTTTATCAGGTTTGATGTTAGCATCAAGTGAAACAGGTTGCTTGGGAGGAAGTACATCACCAGCTTTCAAATTGAATTTTAATCTGGTATCAGAAGAGGTAATATTGGTGATTGTGATTGGTTTATCGGTGTTATTTGTCAGCACAACCTTAGTGTTACCTTCTTCACCTACAAAAAGTTTGCTAAATGCTAGATATGTTGGGAATGAAGCAATAGGACGAGTAACATCAGCTTTAATAAGAAGAACAGCATGGTCTTTGCTTGAATCGTTAGAGAACACCGAAATAGACTTGGTAACTGGTCCATTATAGGACGAAATATTAAGAGATACTTCTAATGTTGCGTACTTGCCAGGGTCTATCATATTAGTATCGAGTGGTGCAGTAGTACAGCCACAGCCTGGTTTTACATTTTTAATATGAAGAACCTCATCGCCTCTATTCCATAATTTAATTTTGGCTTTCAATGGAGAGTCTTCGGGTTTAACACGTCCCCAATCATAAGTTGTTCCGCCTTCAATCTCAAGCTTAGGAGCTGCAAGCAGCGAACTCATAGCAATAATGAATATTGCAAGTACTGAATAAATCCTGTTCATATAGAAAATTCCTTTATTTTTAAATAATTTTATAAATTAAAACAATTATTGACAAACTTACACTTTATAAGACTAATTTAGAAGTTAAAAGTTTCATTTATTAATTTAGTAGTATTATTTTAATTTTATTTTAGGGGGAAATATGATTTCTTTTGAATTTAGTGAGTCCCAATTACAAATTCAAGATATGGCAAGGAAATTTGCTCGCGAAGAGATATATCCTACTGTAATTGAAAGAGATATACATTCGAAGTATCCTCGTGAAATTATAAAAAAGATGGGTGAGTTAGGATTTCTCGGAATGATGGTTTCACCTGATTGGGGTGGTGCTGGACTTGACACAGTAAGTTATGTTTTGGCATTGGAAGAAATTGCAAAAATTGATGCAAGTATCGGTATTGTAACATCTGTTCAAAATTCACTTGTTTGTTGGATATTCGAGAACTTTTCTTCGGATTATTTAAAAGAAAAATATCTTAGAAAGTTGGCAGAGGGTGCGTTTGTTGGGGCATATTGCCTTAGTGAACCCGAAGCAGGCTCTGATGCTCGTGATCAAAGAACAAGTGCTGTTAAGGAAGGAGATTTCTGGATATTAAACGGAACTAAAAATTGGATTTCCACTGGTAGCAACGCTGATGTGTATGTTGTGTTTGCTCAGACTAATCCCGAATTACGACACAAGGGAATTGTTTGTTTTGCAATAGAAAGAGGTACGGAAGGTTTTGAACCAGGATTGAAGGAGGATAAAATGGGTATGAGGTCAAGTGATACTACCTCCATTGGTTTAACTAATGTAAAATTAACTGACAAGGATATGATTGGAAACGTTGGTGATGGTTTTTACATTGCAATGAAGGGATTAAACGGGGGTAGAATTGGAATAGCAGCTCAGTCAGTTGGCATTGCACAAGGTGCATTCGAATTGGCTGTTAAATATTCCAAAGAACGCAAGACAATGGGGAAATTTATTAGCGAACATCAATTAATTCAAGCTAAACTCGCACAAATGAGCATGAAAATTGACGCTGCAAGATTATTGACGCTGAAAGCAGCCTGGATGAAGGATAATAATTTCGAATTAATTAAAGAGGCGTCAGAGGCAAAGCTTTTTGCATCTACCATTGCTAATGAAGTTACACGTGAAGCTGTTCAAATCCATGGTGGATACGGGTATGTGCGTGAATATAATGTGGAAAGAATGATGCGTGATGCAAAAGTTACTGAAATTTACGAAGGTACTTCCGAAATTCAGCACTTGGTAATAGCAAGGGAAGTTTTGAAATAAATGAAATTGATTGGGAATAATTTAATTTCTGATAAACTAATGAATTCCGGCAAAGTCCGGTTTGTAATGTTCACTGAAATAGTGGCAGTGCTGAGCGTAATGCTTGGCACTATTGCTTTAATAATGTCATTATCTGTTCTGAATGGGTTCGAATATAAATTGCGGGAAAGTGCAATGAGACTAACTGCCCATCTAACTATTCAAACTATTAATAAAAGTATTTTTAATTTTGATGATCCAAAAATATTATCTCTTCCTAACAAATTCAAGTCCATATCAAAAGTTTTGCCCTCTGTCAATATAGAAGCTCTGCTAAAGAGTAAAGGTAATTTGGAAAGTGTATCAATCAGAGGTATTAATGTTGATGGGTTTTCCGAAATTCATGATTATATCAAAAACAAATCTTTCAAATTTGCTGACTTGAATGATAACGAATTAATTATAAGCTCTGTACTTGCAAGTAAACTGAATGTAAAAACAGGTGAATATCTGTTACTTTTTACTCCAAGAAGCTCTAATATGATGGATTTAAATGATTTTAGGGCATCGAAATTTAAAATTGCGGCAATTTATAGAAGTGGGATGAGGCAGTATGATGAACTTTTTGTCTTCTCAAATTATAAATCAGTTCTAAAACAATTAAATATGGTGGATAATCAAGCAATTTCTCTACAAATTTACCTTGATGATGCCAAGTTAGGACCTGATTTGGTTCCAAAAATAGAAAAATATCTTGGCTATCCATACTATTCGTTTACTGTTTTTGATACGCATCAGCAGATATTTTCTTGGATAGAATTACAAAAAGAACCAATACCTTTAATTTTAGGCTTAATCACATTGGTGGCGGCACTAAATATTATTACAACTTTATTAGTATTAATTCTTGAAAAAGTAAACTCCATTGGTATTTTACGAACATTAGGAATGAACCGCTTAGGTTTAATTATTTTATTCGTTAAGAAAGGTTTCAAATTATCGTTGATTGGCACCTTAACGGGAGTAATTGTATCGTTATTATTTTCTATTTTGCAGATAAATTTCGAATTTATTAAACTAAATGGTGATATTTATTATTTAGATTCGTTACCATTAGTAATCAGTCCTATACAATATTTATTGGTTAGTTTACTTACCATCTTTCTTGCAGTTATTGTATCACTTATTCCTGCGTATATTACTACTAAAATAGAAATTATCAAATCGTTAAGATTTAAATAAGTAAATCAGATATCAATAAAATAAATATTCGTATTTATACCTGCTAATAATTTTGTCGTCATTAGAAAATTTGCTTTCTTCAGTTATTAGCCCAAAGTTATTATAATGATAAATGAAATAACTTTTGATAAAACCAAAGTTATCGAATGTGTAAATTATTAATTGTTTGTTGTTAAGTTCATAGACCAGCGAATCCCTCGATTGAGTCTCCCCGTCGGCAAGCGTAAGCTTCTCTATTAATTCACCCTGTTTATTATAAGAATATGAAAAATTAGTTTTTGAAGTAGAACTACCGTTTGGATTTATATCTGTTTTGGAAATCACATTTCCATTCAAATCATAATCATACACTGAAACTTGAAGTACAGAGCCACTTTTGTCTAATTGTGTTCTCTTGGTAACTTTCCCCAAAGCATCATAGGCATAAATAATAGTAGCTTTGTTGATCACAGCTCCACTATCGTTAAATATACAAATAATTTCTTTGGTTTCGTTTTGTGAATGTTCGTAATTGGAACTTTGAAGAATGGCTCCCGATTTGTTATATTCCTCGTTCAATATTACTTTACCATTAATATCATAATCAATATGATGTATTTTTATTTCTTTTTCACCATCTATAACTCCAACTTTCCACTTAGTTTCAGATTTTAATTTGCCAAATTGTGTTGTAGAATCAGGTGCAATAATCTCCTGACAGCTATTCAAAAAAGAAAAGGCTGCAAATAAACCAATAAATAACGATATCTTAATTAAATTGTTCATACTACAAATATATAATGCTCCAAATTAAGTATTATTGTAATAAAAAACAAGGATTATTATGTTTAATATGAATTATTTTTGCACATTTAAAAGTAATTTGAAAAAAAAGCGAGACAAAATTGCCCTATGATTGTCTTAACGTAAATTATGGAACAATTTTTCAGTAATATGAACAAAAATATTCTTTTATTTCTTTTGATTTCGTTTCAAACAACATACTCGCTGGATTACTATAGGTTTGACGAACAAATCAATTCGCTAATCATTCAATTAACTCTTTCAGAAAAGATTTCTTTGCTATATGCCCAAAATAATAATGGCGTAGCAAGGCTTGGTATTCCTGCATATAATTGGGCAAACGAATGTCTTCATGGCGTTGTTGCAAAAGTAGCCACTACTCATTTCCCCCAGTCAATTGGACTTGGTGCCACTTGGAATGTTGATTTGATACAAAGGATAACCGATGCAATCTCTGACGAGGCAAGGATATTATCTAAGGCTAATATCACCGGACTAAATTTTTGGTCTCCAAATATAAATATATTCAGAGATCCGAGATGGGGACGCGGGCAAGAAACTTTTGGCGAAGACCCTTATCTAACTTCAAGAATAGCAGTAGCATTTGTTAAAGGTTTGCAAGGGAATGACTCTAATTTTTTAAAAACTATTGCAAGTCCAAAGCATTTTGCTGCACATAGTGGACCAGAAGATGGCAGGCTTAGTTTTAATTCGATAGTAACACAAAATGATTTATGGGAAACATATCTGCCAGCTTTTAAGGCTGCTGTAACAGAGGGTAAATCATATTCCATAATGAGTTCGTACAACTCTATTAATGGTGTACCTGCAACTGTAAATAAAACTTTGTTATATGATATATTAAGAAATAAGTGGGGTTTTAAGGGATTTGTTGTTTCAGATTGCGGAGCTGTATATCAGGTTCTTTGGGGTCATCATTACGCTACATCAAAAGAAGAATCTGTTTCATTACCACTAAAGGCGGGCGTAGATTTGGAATGTGGAATGATGTTTCAGAATAATTTGGTACCCGCAATTCTGACCAATAATCTGACTGTTGATATTATAGATACAGCGGTTTCAAGACTATTGAGAGCGAGATTTATGTTAGGTCTTTTTGAAAATCCACAGAATGTTACTTATAATTTTATACCCGATTCCCTACTTAATAGCTATAAACACAAACAACTCGCCAGAGAGGCTGCTGTTGAATCTTATGTTTTGCTAAAAAATAATGGTGTATTACCTTTGAGCAAAAATATCAAAAAGATACTAATATTGGGCCCAACTGCTGATGATATTTTTACATATAGAGGCAATTATAGTAGTTTTGCTGCATACGAAGAAAGTATGTTAGATGGGATTAGGACAAAATTTAGGTCTGAAATAATAGTTGATTATGATAAATTTATTTACTACCCAAATATAATAACAGAACCGTTAACGAGTAAAAATATTATGACTGATAAGGGTATTCCGGGTTTTTATGCTGAATATTTTGATAATATTAATCTGGAAGGTAATCCGATAGCCAGCAAAATAGATAGTTTAATTGATTTTAACTGGGGTGAAAATTCACCAATTAAAGGCTTACCAAATGACTATTTCTCTGTAAGATGGACAGGTATTTTATCTGTTCCCGATAGTGGGGAGTACACATTTAAAATTGCAAACGATGATGGCTCCAAGCTCTTCATTAATGACAGTTTAATATTAGATGACTGGTATTTTAATGGAAATCATCATACAGTTATAAAAATAAATTTAGATAAAAATACGAAATATAGAATCAAATTGGAATATATGGAAAATTATGGAAGTGCAAATGTTAGCTTGTATTATGGCAATGAATTAACTGGTGAAAATGCCTTAATTAATATAAAAGAAAAGGCGGAGCAATATGATGCAGTTATCCTTACATTGGGCAATTCTCCACAATTTGAGAATGAAAATTTTAATATTAATTTACCTGGATTTTATCAGGGTGACCGCACCAGTATTGAGTTCCCAACTGCACAGCAAAGATTGATAGAATCATTGAGCCAAATTAAGCCTCCTACAATTCTTCTCATCAAGTCCGGTGGACCAATTTCCTCCCCTTTTGCCGAAGATAATATAGATGCAATTGTACAACTTTGGTATGATGGACAGGAAGGTGGAAATGCTACTGCTGACATTTTATTTGGCGAGGCAAACCCTTCTGGTAAACTACCACTTACAATTTACAAAAGAACTACTGATTTGCCAGAATTCACGGATTATTCCATGGCAAACAGAACATACAAATACTTTGAAGGTGAAGTGCTCTACCCCTTCGGTTTTGGGTTGAGTTATACTAATTTTGCATACGACAGCATTAGCATATCCGATAAATCAGTTGATATTTGTAATGATCTTTCTGTAAATGTAGATTTCAAATTATCCAATATCGGTAAATATGATGGGA
This sequence comes from uncultured Hyphomicrobiales bacterium, assembly GCA_964449505.1. Taxonomy (GTDB): domain Bacteria; phylum Bacteroidota; class Ignavibacteria; order Kapaibacteriales; family UBA2268; genus JBDHXE01. Next base: position 10,921 of record CAYUZZ010000001.1, read on the forward strand.
GTGAAGTGGCACAGCTTTATATCAGGAATGTTTCTTCCAAAAGAAAGCAGCCAATTAAGCAATTAAAGGGATTCCAAAAGCAATTTCTCAGAATTGGCGAAAGCAAAAATATTTCTATTAAGCTCAATTTAAAAGACCTTTATTATTGGGATGAATTAATCAATGATTATAATTACGAACCCGGATTATATGAAATACAAATCGGTAAATCTTCTGCTGACATAATGCTCTTAGATACATTGTTTATGGATAATTGCTCTACTAATGTTGTGCATCATACCCTGAATGAAGATTCATTTATTTATCCAAATCCTGCATCGGACAATATTATCTTAGACTTAAGCAAGTACAACGACAAAATACATGTAATTGAAATTTACAATATTTTAGGAGTTAAAGTTCGTTTTGTCGATAATATTCCTGCAGAATCAAGTTACACTTTTAACATACGGGAACTTTCTTCCAGCACCTATTATGTCAAAATTTTTGGGCAAAATCAATCATATACTGTTAAGTTTGTAAAGAATTAAACAAAAAATCAAATTTCACCGATTAAATATTGATAAGCTCATAAAAGGGTTTAAAACAAATATGTTATAAACCCTTACTTTTTGCCTCATCCCAGATAGCATCCATTTCTGCCAATGTCATATTATTCAGTTCTTGGTTCATTTCTTTAGCTTTCATTTCAATATATTGAAATCTCTTTGTGAATTTTTTATTTGTAAGATGTAGTGCTTCTTCGGCAACAATTCCTTCGTGCCGTGCAGCGTTCACAATGGCAAATATAAAATCTCCCAACTCTTGTCTTGCCTTTTCTTTATCCCCCGAGCATAGCTCTATTTTTAGTTCCTTCAATTCTTCTTCAACTTTATTCCAAACATCATTTTTATCATCCCAATCGAATCCTACTTTGGATACTTTGTGCTGAATCCTTTCTGCTCTAAGAAGTGCGGGCAAATTTTTAGGAACACCAGCAAGAGTGGAACGTTGGTTGGAAGCTCCATCTTCAGTTTTCTTTAACATTTCCCAATTTTGAAGGATCTCATTTTCGTCCTCCACTTTTACATCTCCAAAAACATGTGGATGACGATGAATCATTTTTTTTGAAATTTTATCGATCACCTCAATCAAATTGAAATCGCCAAGCTCCTCTGCAATTACAGAATGCATAACGATATGTAAAAGCAAATCGCCAAGCTCTTTAGATAATTCTTGATAATCATTTTCGTAGATGGCATCAATTGTTTCGTATGCTTCCTCTATTAGAAGAGGAGCAATAGATTGGTTGGTTTGCTTTCGGTCCCACGGACACTCCTTCCTAAGTATTTTAACTATTTCAACAAAATTATCAAATTGAGATAATAAATCATCAGGATTTGCGGCTTGAGGTACTTTAGTATGAGATTCTTGCATTTTTTTTACAATTAAATTATTTAAATTGCTAATGACGAAGTACTTTTGTAAAAATCATTTTATTAAAACTAATTTTTTTATTAACTTTACGTTTTATTTTTTTGCATTTTTATTTTACATAATTGATAAATAACATTTAGATAGATGATACCTATGAAAAGAAATTTGTACGCTCTTATTTTAGGCGTTTCCAGCGGGTTTGGAAGGGCAACTGCTGTTGAATTAGCAAAAGATGGTTATAATATAATTGGAGCTCATCTTGATATGGGTTCTAATAAGCAAAAAACTGAAGAATTTCGCCTTGAATTAGAGACCATGGGAATTAGTGCACGTTTTTTTAACGCTAATGCTGCTGATGATAATGTCCGTAAAATGATAATAGATGAGATTAAACAAGATTTTGATAATGGCGATGAGCATATACTAAGAGTGGTTTTGCATTCATTAGCATTCGGAGCAATTAAGCCATTATTCGAAAAGAATCCAGAGAATGCTTGCAACAAAAAACAGATTGAAATGACCATGGATGTAATGGCAAATAGTTTGGTATATTGGGTTCAAGATTTGTTCGTAAATAATCTGTTGGCAGAAAACTCACGAGTATTTGCCTTGTCAAGTATTGGTTCTACGAGGGCTATGAATAACTATGGTGCAATTTCTGCAGCAAAATGTGCACTCGAATCATACATCAGGCAAATGGCAATTGAGTTGGCTCCTTATAAAATAACAGCCAATACTATCCTTGCAGGATTAACTGATACCCCAGCAAGCAACAAAATCCCAGGGTTTCAAAAAATGCTTGCCCATGCAAAAGAGCATAATCCTTTTGGTAGGAACACACTACCTGAAGATGTTGCAAAAGCAATATCCAAATTAGCAGACGAGAATTTTTATTGGATATCAGGGCAAACTATTGCGGTCGATGGTGGCGAAAGTATAATGAATTTCATCGAAACTCACAAGTAACGAAAAATGAAAAAAAATGCACTAATTTTAGGAGTTTCTTCTGGATTTGGCAAAGCAGTAGCATTAGAACTTGCCAAAAGGGATTTTAATATCATCGGGGTTCATTTAGATTTAGGTAGCTCCAGACTAAAGGCTGAGGAATTTCGGCAAGAATTGAATGAAATTGGCTCGGAAACCACCTTTTTTAATATTAATGCTGCTGACCAAACAGCTCGGGAAACTGCTATTTCGGACATTAAAGAATTAATCAATAATTCTGATAGTGAGAAATTTTTAAGAGTATTTCTACATTCAATAGCTTTTGGTGCTTTGGGTCCATTTATTAGTAAAGATAAGGACAAGCAAATCACTCAGAAGAGATTGGAAATGTCGCTTAATGTTATGTCGAACAGTTTGCTTTACTGGTCACAGGATTTATTCCACTCCGATTTGTTCCAACAACATAGTAGAATATTGACGATGTCGAGTAATGGCTCAATCCACGCCACAAATCAGTACGGACCAGTTTCGATGGCAAAAGCATCACTCGAAGCACTGATACGGCAACTTGCATTTGAACTTGCACCCTATAATATAACAGCAAATTCAATTTTGGCTGGACCATCGGCAACACCTGCATCCTCCAAGATACCGGATTTTCATAAGATGTTGAAATTCGCCAGAGAATTTTCTCCTTACCAGAGAAACACACTACCAGAAGATGCAGCCAAAGCTATTGCAATGTTAACATCTGAAGATTCATATTGGATCACTGGACAGGTGATTAATGTTGATGGAGGACAAAGTATCTTTACCTACATACCAAATGATTATGGAAATGATTAATTTTTTTTTGAATTTTAACAGGATTTATTAAATGTTTGACTTAAAATTTTCTGAAGAGCAAAATATGCTCAGAGAAATGGTTCGTGATTTTGCTAACAACGAACTTAAACCCAATGCAGCTAAAATAGATGAGAACGAAGCCATTCCAATGGAAATAATCAAGAAAATTCAGGAGCTTGGGCTTCTTGGTGCAGCTTTTCCTGAAGAATATGGTGGCAGTGGCTTTGGTGAAGTAGGCTATTGCATTGTTCAGGAAGAAATTGGCCATGCCTGCTTATCTACAGCTACTTTTATTGGTGCTCACGTATCTATCGGCACTAATTCTATTTACTTAGGTGGTAGCGAGGAAACCCGTCAAAAATATATGGTACCATTGGCAAGTGGGCAAAAAATTGCAGCATTCGCCCTAACTGAGGAAAGAGCGGGTTCTGATGCTTTTGACCTTACAACAAAAGCTGAATTTGACGGTGAAAAATGGATAATTAATGGCGAAAAGCAGTGGATTACCAATGGTCCAATTGCAGATACATTTGCTGTTTTTGCCAGAACACGTCGTGGTATTACTGGCTTTGTAGTTGAAAAAGATTACCCAGGATTATCTGCAGGTGCACCAGAGAAAAAAATGGGTATCCGTGGTAGTAAAACATCTTCCATTACTTTTGATAATGTAATTGTACCTAAAGAAAATATATTAGGAATTGAGGGCAAGGGATTTTTATTAGCAATGAAAACTCTTGATGCAGGTAGATTAGGCCTTGGGGCTGCTTGCTTGGGTGCTTGCAAAGAATTACTTGAGTTATCTACCAATTATGCAAAAAATCGCAAACAATTTGGCGAGCCTATTGCCAACTTTCAGGCTGTTCAATTTATGTTAGCAGAAATGGCTTCGTTAATATATACAACTGAATCGATTGTTTACAGAACTGCTGCTGCCTACGACTCAGGTGAACTACTTTCACGCCAATCAGCTATGGTTAAATTATTTTCTTCGGAAGCATTAGATAAATGCGTTGATAATGCTATGCAGATTCATGGTGGAATGGGTTATTCACGTGAAATGCCAATCGAGAGATTTTATCGCGATTCTAGAATTAATAGAATTTTTGAAGGCACTTCCGAAATTCAAAAGTTAGTGATTGCAAGAGATATAATCAAAAGAAATGGTGTAATGTAATTTTGTAATTATAAATTTTAAGAATATTTAAAAACCGGAAATCCCACATAGGTAGTTCCGGTTTTTTTCGTTGCTGATTTGTTGAAAAAGTAAATAATGTTTCGAGTTAATGGCAATGTCTGACCAACTATAAATGTAGATGAATTATCTGCACTTGTTACGATAAAATTAGCATAAAAAGGGTGCACTTAAATATAAATATCGAAGTATCGAGTTAGTATTGTATTGTATTTTTGTCTTGTAAAATTCAAAATCAATCTGTTCAAATTAATAGTTCCTAATTTACAAAATATTAAAATACCAAGCCAAAAAAAAGCTTTAACAATTTAATATTAAAGCTTATCTTTAGAAATTTTTTAATTTTTCTATGCTATTGTAACTTCTTTCGAAAGATATATATCCTGGATTGTATTCAATAATTTCACTCCCTCTGACATTGGACGCTGGA
>CAYUZZ010000001.1:15759-22940 GCA_964449505.1 uncultured Hyphomicrobiales bacterium
TTTTCTACCTGAAATCAATCCCTGCCCACCAGCTCTTTTATTAACGACAGCGGTTATGGCAGCTTCTGCAAAATCATTAGCTCCTGAGGCGCCGCCACTATTGATTAAACCAATCTTGCCCATATAGCAATTTGCAACCTGATAGCGTGTCAAATCAATTGGGTGGTCTGAGTTTAATTCACTATAAATTCGTTTGTCAAATTTTCCATAGCTTGAATTACCCATATTCAGTGCGGCATATCCACCATTGTTTTCAGGCAATTTTTGTTTTATAATATCGGCTTGAATAGTAACTCCCAAATGATTTGCCTGTCCGGTCAGGTCGGATGATACATGGTAGTCTTTGTCTTTTTTAAATTCGGGGTTTCGTAAATAACACCAAAGTACTGTAGCCATTCCCAATTCATGTGCAGATTGGAACGCTTCTGCCACTTCTACTATTTGGCGACTTGCTTCGTCGGAACCAAAATAAATTGTAGCACCCACGGCTGCAGCTCCCATATCATAAGCTTGTTCGACCCTTCCAAACATAATTTGGTCGAATTTATTTGGAACCGTCAGTAATTCGTTGTGATTTATCTTTACGATAAATGGGATTTTGTGGGCATATTTACGTGCCACTATACCCAGAACTCCAAATGTGGAAGCAACGGCATTACATCCGCCTTCTATAGCTAATTTTACAATATTTTCTGCGTCAAAATAAATAGGATTTTTCGCAAAACTTGCTCCGGCAGAGTGCTCTATTCCTTGGTCCACCGGCAAAATAGACATATAACCAGTACCACCGAGCCTGCCATGGCTATGTAACCACGCCATATGTCCAATTACTCTGTTATTTCTATCAGAATTTATCAAAACTCTATCTATAAAATCCGGTCCTGGTTGTGTAATCATTTCCTTAGAAATCTTGGGGTTATTGAATTCAAGAAGATATTCCGCTTTGTCGCCCAATAGTTCTTTGATTTTCTCAAACATAATATTTACTCCATTTTAGTTTATATTAAACATTTAAAATCGTCATTATATAAATTGATTTAATTATATTTACAAAATTAAGAAATTAAACAAATAAGTTTAAGTAATTTAATGAAAAAAATTATATTTATTCTATTAATATTATTTTTGGGAGATGTTTCCATAAAATCTCAAGATTTGTGCAGGGATTATTTACTCCTTGACGGTTTGGAACAATTATCTGAATTCGGGTTAGATACTACCAATAATTGGTGGGCAATAACAGTGCCAATTAGTGGCAGCAAGCGAATGATTATTAATGGCAAGGAAAGTACTGTCTTCAGAGAAGTTTCCAAGCCAGTTTTTTCGCCTGATAGCAAGCGATGGGCATTTTTTGCCGAAGATAATGTTTCTTTGCTACTTGTGATGAATGATACTATTATCAATTTAGGCAGCAGCAAAGCTGGTCAATTTGTGTTTAGCGGTAATTCCGAGCAGTATGTTTACAGTTATAATGTAGGGGAAACAGAATACATAAAATTTAAGGATAAAAGTTTTGAAATAATCAATGGTAGTGGTCAATTATACATTGATTATTTTGGTTCTAATATTGCGTTTGCTATCCGCAAGGGTTACAACAATTATGTTTTGAAAAACTATCAGGAATTTGGTTACTATGATGGCATCAAAATTATTGGTTTTGATAATAACAGTAAAATCGTTTATGCTGCTCAGTCTGGAAACGGTTGGCAAATATATAAGGATAACAAGGCAATCAGCGAGGTTTATTCCAATATAACCGAATTTAAGATAAATTTGGAGGGCACTGTAACAGCTGCTGTTGCAAGAAATTTTGCAAATAAGTTCCAAGCAATATTAATTTCTGATGAGTATTATGAACCGATTGTTGGCAAGCCATACGACGTAATTTCTAATCTGAGTTTGCATCCCACTGTCTCACTTTATAGCTATAAGGCAAAGCAGAGTTTAAATGAATATATTGTATTTAATAGTGCCGAATATGCTGCTGGAACTGTCAGTGGAGGTCCATCATTTTCTTATAATGGCGATGAAATGTTTTTCATTGGCTGCGAATTAGACTGTTATCTTAGCATTAATGGAAGACGTTATATTTTGACAAATACAGTTGAAGTAAATATTCCAATTGCTGTTGCACCAGGTACAGAAACTTATGCATATTCCACATCATCATCGTTGGTTATAAGTAAGTTGAACACTAAAAACCTTCATGCCGGTATGATGGTAGATTATGTTTCTGCTCCCCGCTATAATCAATTCGATAAAAAATATGAAGCTTTGGGGGTTATAAGCAATAAGTTATATCTATTGACTTGCAAGGCAAAGTAAAGTTATGAAGATTTCAGTTGTATAATTCCCCTCCCAAATAATTGTTGTAATTTGGTGGAAAAAAATAATCAAAGAAATAGTTAATTTACTTTATAATCAGTTAGGATAGATTTACTTAATATTCTCTTTGTACCATCAGGGTTCTTCCTAAATACTGTTTCGCCCATATAACCAATCTCAGGAACAAATAATATTTCTGATACTGAATATTCCCTTTCCATCAAATATTGGTAGCATTTATAATTTCCAAATTTGAATTGATAGTCAAAATCTTTGCTAACAAAAGTCATAGTATCTTCATTAATATTAAAGAATGATTCACCCTCCAGACATGGAAATTTTAACAATAATCCAGATTGACTTAAATCCATTGGATTATACATATAAATCCCATCATTCCTTTTAACCAAAACCATAACCTCTCCATTATTAATCAAATAGTATAAAGTTTGATTATTGAATATGGTATCTTTCAACACAGAAATGCCTATCGAATCAGTTTTTGTGATACTGCCAGATTCATCATAATTAATCTTTGAATATTTCCAATAATTTCCAACCTTCAGGGGCCAAATACCTTTGCTTTCTGTTGGATTTGTAGCATTATCAGAACAATTTGAAATAAAGATTGCAATAAAAATGCCAATAATAAATAAACGATAAAGTTTGATCATAAACTCCTCAAATAAAAAAGCAAACATTTGTTAAAGGTTATTCAATATTATTTGAAAGTAACAGAATTATTTAAATTAAGCAAATCAATACTTGAAAGGCTTTTTGAATTGAGATAATTTTGCTGACTAAATGAAACAACGAACAAATGTAATCATCATTCAAACTATACATTATTCGGATTATTAAGACACTTTTGTAACAATAAATTATATAAATTACTTAATTTTTATTAATTTTGTAATCGTAAAGTTACATTTTACAAAATATAATTAGAGAAATGTGATATGAATGATAATAAAAATGAAATATTGTTTGACCAGTTTAAATTTCCATCTACAGATGATTGGAAACGGGCAGCCGAAAAGGCTTTGAAAGGAGCAAGTTTCGATAAGCTTATGTTTACCAATACTTATGAAGGTTTAACTTTAAACCCTATTTACAATCTGGAAGATTATCAACATTTAGACCCCTTGCGAAATCAATTTCCTGGTTTTTTACCCTATCTACGCCATTCCGATGTAAATGGATTCAAAGAGAATGGTTGGGAAATCGCACAGAATTTATCTTATCCATTACCTGAGCAGTTCAACACTTCACTTAAAAAAGATTTACTCTATGGACAAAATTCTATTAAAATTTATTTTGATAAAGCTGTTTCGATATACGAAGATTGCGATGTGGAAGATGTGAGTAATGTTGATGTATTAATAAATGATTTGGAAGACCTTTCTGCAGCATTCTCCGAGATTGACCTAAACAAATTCCCAATAAATATATTTGCTGGCTTGGCAACACTTCCTGCTGCGGCAGCACTATTTTCATATTTAATTAAAAATAGTTACAATTCTGCAAATATATCGGGCTCTATTAATTTTGACATCTTTAGTGATTTGATTACTGATGGTTACATGGTTAAAAAAATGGATAGTATGCTTGACGAATTGGCCATTCTTTTTAAATGGGCAATTAATAATGCACCAAATTTTAAACTAATACTTATAGATTCATCACCTGTGCATAATGCTGGTGCCAATTCAGCGCAAGAACTTGCATTTTCATTTTCCTCAGCTGTATATTATATCAATGCATTGATGAAAAGAGGAATTCGAGTAGGCGATATATCAGAAAGAATTTCATTTAACTTTTCTGTTGGTGTAAATTTCTTCATGGAAATTTCAAAATTAAGGGCAGCGAGGTTAATTTGGGCAAAAATCTTATCAGCTTACGAATTAGATGAACAAAATATTAGTATCCATCTAACTGCTGAAACCTCACTTCGGGACTCAACTTATTATGATGTTTACGTAAATATGCTACGCTCGACCACAGAAACATTCTCTGCTATCATGGGTGGTGCAAATTCAATTACTGTTCGTAATTTTGATGAATTACACTCCACAGCAGGCGATTTTTCTCGCAGAACTGCCCGAAATGTACAAAATGTATTAAAATATGAATCTCATTTATGCGATACTATCGACCCTGCTGGAGGGTCTTGGTATATAGAGAGTCTTACCTACGAATTAGCAAAGAAATCTTGGGAAAAATTTTCTGAAATTGAACAAAGTGGAGGAATTATTGAAAATTTAAAATCTGGTTCATTTCAAAATAATATAAAGGAAATAGCTGATCTTAGACAGAAGAATGTTGCTAATAGAAAAGATATAATTTTAGGGACGAACAAATATCCCAACATGAAAGATAAGCCAATCAACAATAATATGAATGTCGGCATAGAAGAATTAGAAAATCTGTTTGTACAATATGAAAAAAGGTTGAAAAATAGGAATGAGACTTTGATTGACTCAATTCTTGATAATTTCGAGAATGAATTTATACAATCAAATGCCGAATCATTTTCCACTGCAATTGACTCTATTACTAATGGAGCCACTTTGGCAGAATTATATAATTCTATTCCATGCGAGATTGAAGAAGTTAGCATAACTCCATTGTTAACAAGAAGGACAGCCGAAATAGTAGAGTTATTACGCATTAATGCTGATAATTACAGAGTTATGAACGGTAAATACCCCTCTTTGCAAATTGTATGCTTCGGTACTTTGAAAGAATACAAGGCAAGATACGATTTTGCAAGTGATCTGATGATTGTGGGTGGCTTCGAGAATAAAATAATTGACGATAATTATACGGCACAAGATGCTTTGGCAAAGATTGACGGAACAAAAGAAGACATTTTTGTAATTTGCTCCACTGATGATATTTATACTCGGCTTGTTCCGGAATTTGCAAGTGAACTAAAGAAAATGAATAATAAAAATTACATAATACTGGCAGGTTATCCTAAAGAAAAGGTAGATGAATATCAGAATGCTGGTGTCGATATGTTTATTCATATCAAATCAAATATTGTTGAAGTATTAAATAATCTTCAGCACATAGCAGGTTTATCCACCAATTCAGACTTGGAGAATTAATTATGAATATTCCATATTTCGGCAACATGCCTTTTGATATAAAATTTAATAAAACGTCATTTGAGAGTTGGAAAAAATCTCTTGAGAAAAAAACTGGAAAGCATATTGAAGATTTGATGGTACAATCTATGGAAAACATAGATATAAAACCCTTATATACCGAAGATGAAGTTTATAAAAGCGAGCATATTGGCTTTACAGCCGGTATAGCACCATTCCTACGTGGACCGTATCCAACAATGTATGTAAGCCGCCCCTGGACCATCAGACAATATGCAGGATTCTCCACAGCGGAAGAATCAAATGCTTTCTACAAAAGAAATGTTGCTGCAGGACAGCAGGGCTTATCTGTAGCTTTCGATTTGGCAACCCATAGAGGTTATGATTCAGACCACGAGCGAGTGGTGGGTGACGTTGGCAAAGCTGGTGTTGCAATTGATTCTATATTAGATATGAAAGTTCTTTTTGACGGCATACCTCTCGATAAGATTTCGGTTTCGATGACTATGAATGGTGCTGTTCTGCCTGTTTTGGCATTTTATATTGTAACTGCATTAGAACAGGGAGCCACACTGGAGCAATTAAGTGGCACAATACAAAATGATATTCTGAAAGAATATATGGTTCGTAACACTTATATTTATCCTCCAGAACCATCTATGAGAATTATTGCCGATATATTTGAGTTTACTTCAAAAAAAATGCCGAAATTCAATTCCATTTCTATTTCTGGTTACCACATGCAAGAAGCTGGTGCCACTGCCGATATTGAAATGGGTTATACTTTGGCAGATGGATTGGAATATGTTAGAACCGGCATTAAAGCAGGAATTGACATTGATGCATTTGCACCAAGACTCTCGTTCTTTTGGGCAATTGGAATGAACTATTTTATGGAAATTGCTAAATTACGAGCAGCTCGAGTTCTTTGGGCAAAAATTATTAAACAATTTAATCCAAAAGATGAAAAATCAATGGCACTAAGAACTCATAGCCAAACATCTGGCTGGAGTCTAACCGAGCAAGACCCGTTCAACAATGTGGCAAGAACCTGCATGGAAGCTATGGGTGCAACACTTGGTCATACACAATCTCTACATACTAATGCACTCGATGAAGCTATTGCTTTGCCAACAGATTTCTCGGCTCGAATTGCACGTAATACACAGATTTATTTACAAGAAGAAACTGGCATTACAAAAGTAATCGACCCATGGGGCGGTTCTTTTTATGTGGAAGCTCTTACAGAAGCGTTGATTAAAAAGGGTTGGGAGCATATACAAGAAATCGAAAACTTAGGCGGCATGGCAAAAGCTATCGAAACTGGAATTCCCAAAATGAGGATAGAAGAGGCTTCTGCAAGGAAGCAAGCCCGCATAGACTCAAATGCTGAAATAATCGTTGGTGTAAATAAATTTAGATTGGATCACGAAGACCCAATCGAAATTCTTGAAGTTGATAATACAGCTGTCAGGGAACAGCAATTGCTAAGACTGAAGGAATTAAGAATGAACAGAAATAATAATCAGGTTCAGGAAATACTTGATGATATTACAAAAGCTGTTGAAAGTGGCAAAGGTAATTTATTGGAATTATCCATAAATGCTGCCCAAGCAAGGGCATCGTTAGGCGAAATTTCATTTGCTATAGAAAAAGTTACTGGTAGGCATAATGCTACTACTAAAACTATTTCTGGAGTATATAGTGCTGAATATGCCGAACAAGATGCTATTGAGGAGGTAA
>CAYUZZ010000002.1:0-6746 GCA_964449505.1 uncultured Hyphomicrobiales bacterium
TGTTCAGTTATGTAAACTATTTTGTAATTGATCAGTTATGAAGAAATTACAAACGAATTTCAAGATAGATTGTATGGAATTGTAAATCTTTAATTATGTGTATTTTTTTACTAAAAGTTAAATTTAGATTGTAATTCCTTAAATAACTTCTTAGTGAATTCATCACGTCTGTCTTTTCCCAGATGCCATGTATCAGGAAAGTCGCTATCCTGATATTGAAAGTTTGCAACCTTAATAACTTCAATCCCATGTTCATTAATCCATTGTTCGAATATTCTTTTATTTTGTAAAGACTTTTCCGAGCTATAAATGCCTTTTTGTATTGAATTCAAAGGCATTATATAAAGGAATAATTTTCCGCCATTTTCTGACACTAATTTATTAATATTGGCTAAAGAGCTTGCATTTAGAATTTCATTTGTTAAATGGGGATTATCAGCTATTGCCTTAGATTCGATAGCAGCTACTTCGATTGCTTTCTTTTTGGCTTCATCAATGTTATCATTTCTGATACCGCCATCTGACACTAATTTTTGTTCATTTTGTCTGAAGGGAAGAACAGTCTCTAAAATTTTAAACTTATCTTTGATAAATAGACTTGTACGATATGAAGAAATAAAGTATAGCATTAACATATCAATTTTCACAGAAAAAGAATTTTCGGATATTTTAAGAAACTCCCATAATGTATTTAAGTTAAGATGTGGTAAAAGGAGATGTGGCATAGCTTTTTCGCCCATTACCTGTGGTTCGAAAACCTTTAATCTATCTCTTGCAAACGAACTTGAGTAAATATCCGTACCGGGATATTCTAAAACCACTGCTGTACTGCGAAGATAATTAGGGTATTGCATCAATCTGTTTAGTAACGCTTGATAATGCACGCCAGGAGTCATATAGCCCCTACCAGCAACGATGGCGATTTTGCCGGGTTGTTCGGACATAATCACAGATGGGTTGATAGTAGCTGGAACTCTGGAGCTTCCAATGAATAAATAATCAATATGATTAGCCTGAACCAAATCAAAAATTTTTAATGAAACTTTATCAAATCTTAGATTATAAGAATCGCTATAATAAAAATAAAAAGGGTCTATGATGATACGCGAAATTATTTCCGCTACAACGAAGAAGATGATAGCGAAATAACTAACCTTGAGCAGGAATCTTTTCATAGAATTATCAGCTTAAAATTGGAAATAAATGAAATTCTGAGTACTTCCCCCAAGCCAAAAAATACAAACTAATATTATTGAATAGAGGGCATACCTAAAAAAGAAATTTACTTTTTTATTATCAAATTGCAGTGAGTACTGTTTTTCACGTTGCAACCACTCAATAACAATAAATATGGCTAACACTGCAATAATTATAACCATTCTGATAGACAGTACCGATGGGATAGAAAATAACGTTGGTGAAAAGATGCCGTTTATATAGGCAAATGCATGAGAAACACTCTGGGCTCTAAAGAATATCCAGGCGAAAACTGTTAAAGAAAATGTAATAAGCATCATAACAAATTCTTTCATTGCCGGGAATGTCTTGCCTTGTGCAATAGTATCCAAATTAGAACGGTTATTGTTAGTTAGTAACAGTGGTAAGAAATAGACAGCATTTAATGCACCCCAAACAATAAATGTCCAATTCGCACCGTGCCAAAATCCGCTGACAATAAAAATGACAAAAGTGTTTCTAACTTTCATCAAAGTTCCGCCACGACTTCCACCCAATGGTATATAAAGATAATCTCTAAACCAAGTTGAAAGTGAAATATGCCAGCGTCTCCAAAATTCCGCAATGTCTCTGGAAAAATAAGGGAAGTTGAAGTTTCGCATTAAGTCAAACCCAAAGAGACGGGATGTTCCGATTGCAATATCTGAATAGCCAGAAAAGTCGCAATAAATTTGAAATGTGAAGAATATTGCACCTAAAACTAATGTACTGCCAGAATAATTAGCTGAATTATTGAAAATCAAATTTGCATATTCAGCGCAGTTGTCCGCAATTACAATTTTCTTGAACAAACCCCAAAGAATTTGACGCATACCATCAACTGCTTTGGTATAGTCAAAAGTTCGCTTTTTATAAAATTGTGGTAATAAATTTGTGGCACGTTCAATTGGACCTGCTACTAATTGAGGGAAGAAACTTACAAATGCCGAAAATGCAATAAAGTCTTCTGTTGGTTCAAGTTTTCGTTTGAAAACATCAATGCTATAACTCAAAGTTTGGAAAGTATAAAAGCTGATTCCGACTGGCAAAATAATATTTAATGAATTTGCATTTATTTCTGTGCCAAAAAATGAAAAGGCAGTGATAAAGTTGTCAAGAAAGAAATTATAGTATTTGAAAAACCCAAGAAATCCAAGATTTGCTAAAATGCTTGTCCAAAGTAAAATTTTTCTTTTTGTTTGGTTTTCTTGTTTTAAAAGTCCAAGCCCTACCGAATAATCAACAATGGTACTGAACAATATCAGCGATAAAAATCTCCAGTCCCACCAACCATAGAATAAATAACTTGCTGCAACGATTAATAAATTTTGCAGTTTCAAGTTTTTGTTTGTCACAAACCAATAGAGTATAAAAACTATCGGTAAGAAAATTGCAAAGTCAATTGAGTTAAAAAGCATAAAACTAATAATGTCTAGAATATTTAAAAAGTATATTTATTCAGTTAGCAAAATCTCTCCAAAACAACAGTTATGACGAACTCGAAATGAATATCTTTTTTGAAATGTAATTTGTGTTTAATTATTTTACTTCTCAATACAAAATGCTATTTCATAAAACAATAAATGTTTTCATCCTTCAGAGTTAAAGAAAAATTATAATCAGACATTGTCTTAAAAAAAGATTTAGCCGTACCTTTACGGAACCTATCGTGCAATTCTATAATTATCAGGTGCACTTTGGGCAACCATTCCTCGTAGGCACTTTCAAATAATTCTTTTTCAGAGCCTTCAATATCAATTTTTAGAATATCAATATAATCAATGTTATACATTTTCATAATATCAGTAATCGTGATTGCTCTGATTGAGTCTGGAGTCTCAGTATCCACCTCTTCCACCACAAAGCCCCAATTACCAAAACCAACATCCTTAACAAGCAGGTTAGTGATTTTATTCCATATCCCACAATTCAAACAATGTACATCGGTATAATTTTTAGTGTTTTTTACTAATAATTCAAAATTTGATTTCTCTGGCTCTATGGAAATAACTTTTGATTCGGGGAATTTATTTTAAAAAAAAATGGCTGCTAAACCAATATTTGCTCCGCCGTCAATTATTACTTTTGGCACAAAATCATAATTTATATTATAATCCTGATAAAAAAGCATCTGATAAAATATATTGATATCAGTAGAGTTGTTTCTTAAAATTATGGGATAATTATATTTAGGATGGTAAAAGGAAATAGGTTTATTCCTTTTGAATTTTAGTTTGTATAAGAAAATTACCCCATAAAATCCATATTTAGTAATATATTGTATAATCAATGATAAAATATGAAGAATTTTTTCCATTATTCGCCCCTACTCAATTTAAATAAACCGATAATAAATTATCAGTAGTTGACGAAATGTTGAATTAAAACTTTTATCACAAGTTGATGGTTGGAAACCCAAAAGATCTTTTTGCCTCCCTTGCCATTAATGGCATCACCTCAAGGAAGGGGAATCAAGCCAAAATCACTATTTGTAGGGGGCAGGTGGAGGTCTAACTTAGCTCCTAAAAGCATTTTATAATAATGATAATTCACTTATTAGTAATTCGATTTTAAGGTTTTTCTTCTTATGTTAGCTAATTGTTAATCAGTGTATGAGAGGCAGGTAAAAAAAAGGGCTGAACTATTTTATAATTCAGCCACTTGAAATAAATCAATAAAGCAATTATCTAACAACAATAAATTTCTGGATTAAATTTCCTTCAATTGATTGTAATAATAGGAAATAAGTACCGTTTGACAAACCTAAGTTTGTAATATCAATCTGATAATTATAAACACCTTGACTAAGTACTTGATTGACAATAGTGCTAATCTCGTTGCCTAATTCATCTATCAACTTGACTGATACCACTTCAGTTTTAGCACTGCTAACAGTAAATCGTGCCACATCAATTGCTGGATTTGGATTAACTACTCCCAATCCAAAACTCGAGTTAAATGTTTCTGATACATCTGTAGCTTGTTTTGGAGTAACCGTTACTGTAGATGTTGCAGATTTTAATGCACCGCATTTGTTGGTAATCACACAATAGTATTCTCCACTATTCTCTGCCTGTGCATCATCTAAAATTAAGATTGATAAATTTTCATCTGGAATTGCTACGTTATTAAAATACCACTGGTATAATAATTCCTCATTAGAATCATTACCTTCAGCCATTACTTCTAAGGAAAGTTGCGTACCAGCAACGATTGTTTTTACTGAATCAGGTTGTAAGATAATATTTGCAAATTTATCAACAGTTAGTTCAGCTATATCAGAGTTGATAGACTGTCCGGAAACTGATAAAGTAGCTGATAAATAATAGCTACCCATATCACTTGCACTTATGTCGTTAATAGTCAAAGTCTCAGTATCAACACCACTAATTTTTCCATCATTCATCAATGGGGAAGAATTCTTGTACCATTGGTAAGTAATAATTTCATCTGCTGATGATGATGCACTACCATGCAAGGTTAATTGGTTTCCAAGACAAAGATTTTGGGACTGTGGTTGTTGATCGATAGTAATATCAACTTTTACAAGAGTAAATAATGGTGAAACAGTCGCATCACCACATAAACCAGTAACAACTGCAAAATAAACTCCTTGGTCGCTATCTTGGAAATTCCTGATGGTAAGCCAATCGGATAGAGTGCCAGAAATACGGTCATTATCAACTAATTTGATTGAGTTTGTTTCGGTAACTTTTCTAAACCACTCAACTTTTACATCGTAACGTTCAAAATCTGCAGATTCAATCTCAACACCATTTACGTGAACACGGAAGTTAAGTAATGCTATATTGCCAAGAACTTCACCAATTGTAATGTCATTTTTAGGAAGTACAAATGATATTGGTCGGGCCGGATAAACAGCAATTGATTCGGTACGGGCACTGGGGCAGTTATTGTGACCATAGACATAAGCCTTGTAAACACCTGCATCGTTATGTCTAATATTTTTAATTGTCAAAACAGCTTGACGAGAGCCACTGATATTAGCACCGTCAACCAACAATTTTCCATCTTTATACCATTGATAAGTTAGCAAACTACCTTCTGCTTCGGTAGTAAGAACAACGTCGGTATTAACACAATAATTCATTGATGGAGTCTGGTTAGTAACCACAGGAGAATCGTAAATTCTAAAAATACCGGATTCGTAACTTTTCTCTGGGTATTCGGGAACTTCTAACCATAATTGAATATTTGCGTCTGCAAATCTGCCACGAGGTACATACCAAAGATAGTAACCATTTCTGGCATCAATATTATTCTCTATTAATTCATAAGCACCACCGTTTATCGAAGCCCATAAATTGATGGTGGCTATTCCTCTTGCATTGAAGACAACAGGCAATTGGTCGTCAGGATAATTACATACCTCCATGCCATAGGATGGTGATAAAAGACTAATTTGTGGCAATTGGAACTGAATTTCTGTGCTATTTGATGATGGTGGGTTCATGCCATAACCGCAATCAGAAGTGCTGTATCCTGCCCAAATCCCATCCTCATCTTGCCATGTATTTACTAGCATACCATCAGCAGTAAATTCTGCTATACCTTTTATTCCGCCAGACAAATTGTTAGGAATCATTGTTGCAAATGCACCATTATTGTTTTCAAAATTGGCATAATATGCAGGGGTTTGGTGGTCGAATCCAGGTGTTTGTAACACAGAACCATTCACCTGTACAAGGGCAGTAGAAATTGGGTTTTCGTTTTCATCGTATAATACAACAAAATTCTTTGGAGTAGCTGGGCTCGCATCGTCATAGATGCCGGTTGCGTAAGTCATGCTACTGGGGTTACTGTTACAATTGGTTGAAAATGAGAGGTTTCTTGATTTTTCGGTAGTATAAAGTCTGGTAATTGCAGACCCGCGTGCAGTACCCAAATCTACGCACCAACTAATATCTTTGCCGGGTGCAAATTCTGAATTGGAAGTTGGCACCATAGAAATCCAAACGTAAGCAAAACCGTCGTTACCACCTTCACCATAATAATCAGACCGTGATATAAATGTACTCGATGTATTAGAATTAGCCAAATCTTTGGTTGAAGGATAAAAGTATGTATCGGTATAAGGATTGTAAGCAATCATATTGCCGGGAGTTATTGGTTTAGTAGATGGCACAGTCAAGGCACTTCCCGATAAAAATCTGTATTCGATTCCAGGGTGTAGATTCTCAAACCTTACAAGTGCGTATGCAGGCATTCTACCATTACCCTGAGGTAGGAAACTACCGTCACCTTTTATATAATCTGGAATTATCATGTCAGTCATTGTGGGCATCGGGATAACATTTACGTAATTAGCAGTTGATGAACCTAAATAGTCGGCATCCACACTCAACGAATACTCGCCAACATTGCTCAAAATCACATTGTTGAATGATGCTACTCCTCTGTCAAATTTCAAAGTAATGCTACTTGAATTTTCATAATTATCAGAGATATTCAAAGTAGCGTTAAAACCGTTAAAATCAACATAAGGTAAACCAAACTCGCCGATAGCTTCC
>CAYUZZ010000002.1:6756-22358 GCA_964449505.1 uncultured Hyphomicrobiales bacterium
CTAATATTGCAGGATGAACAGCACCTGCATGACCATAAGGATAAACGTTAACACTTAGAACAGGCATTCTAAGAAAATTTATTACATTATCTAAATCTCTTAAAAAAACAGCGTCTCCAGTTTTATTATTGGGTGCTGCAGCCCTAATTCTCGCTATATCTTCATCACTATAAAGTAAGTTGTCAAATACTACAGTAGTTTGTCCGGCAGGTATCACACCGCTTAAATTACCCGATAAATTACCATTTCCTTCGCGAAGTTCTAATTCTACTGCGGTATTATCAGAAAGTTTCTGAGGAATATTTTCATCATCTACCAACTGCACAACGGCTTTGAAAGGAATGCCCTGAATTGGATTGTCAGGAATTAATTTTACAATTCTAACTCTTGTAGGTTCTCCAATGCCTGGCTTACCAAATATAGTCCAAGACAGGTCGTCGATTACAAACTGAGGACCAAGATTTCTCAATTCAATTACAACATCACCCGGAATATTTATATTGTTTACTTCAAATGTTCTAATTTCATTATTTACATCATAAGGGGTTGATGAAGCAATAAAATTACCATTAATATACAATGATACTGAACGTAAACCACCACCTGTGAATCCTTTACGAAGAGATACCTTGAAATCGGTAATTCCACCAGGAATAGCTTGTGATTTGATTGATGGGTCGTAACCAGTTGCTTTTGCTCTGAACATAATTGATTTGCCGTTTATAGGATAACCGGCATCTGCACGGCAGAGATTATAATTCCAAACATAACCGTTATCACCGGTAAAACTACCAACGCCATAAGTGCTTGATGGAGCATTATGATTGGTGAATGTTTCAACATAGTCCCAAGAGAAAACACTTGCCGAAGCCACTATTAATACTGCAAACACAGTATATAATAATCGAGAAGAATTTCTTAACATATAAATCCTTTGAATTAATGATACTTATTATAATCTTTTTTTAAAATACAAAATTACGAATATATTTTTAAAAAGTTGTTTGAAAACTTATAATATTGATGAATGTAATTGTATTTTATGATAATTAATTTTTAGTTAAGATATACCAAAAAAAAAAGGAGCTGTTAATAAGCCCCTTGTACTATGTTGCTTTCAAATGTGAAATGTATTTTAATAAATTCCCTTTATTCACATTGGTCATTACCCCCTTTTAAAAGTGGGATTTTAACAAATCTATCATATATAAAAGAACGCAACTTTATATTAAGTATATCAGAATTTAGAAATTAAATTTTTTCTTGTGCATCTACTACAGTAATTGCGATTACATCTACGATTTGGTCAATGTCATCACCTTTCTGAAGAACGTTTATTGGTTTGTCTAAACCTAACACTACTGGACCAAGGACATGAGTACCACCAATTCTGTGCAATAATTTATAAGCAATATTACCAGCATCAAGATTAGGGAAAATAAGGATGTTGGCACCGCCCTGAATTTTGGAGAATGGGAACCAATCACTTAGAATTCTCGTTTCGACAGCAGTATCCGCCTGCATTTCGCCGTCAACTATCAATGAAGGTTCTCTTTCCTGAATTAATTTTAGAGCCTTCCTCATTTTCTCTGGTGATTCCCCTTCGGCAGAGCCAAAATTGGAATATGATAGCAGTGCTACTTTGGGTTCGATATTAAAATGTCGTACAAAATTAGCCGATTGAATTGCTATATCAGCAATTTGCTCGGCAGTAGGATTGATGTTTACAGTAGTATCGGCAAGGAAATATGTATTTTTCTTATTGGCAATCATATATAATCCGGATACAACCTGATAATCTTTGTGCTTACCTACCACTTGTAGAGCAGGTCTAATGGTGTCAGGATATTGGCTGTTCAAACCAGAAACCATACCATCTGCATCACCTGTACTTACCATCATAGAACCAAAATAATTTTTTCTTGTTTTAAGAATGTCCTTTATTTCGGATTTAGTCAAACCTTTTCTATGCCGTAATCTGTATAAATTTTCGGTATATTCATCTAAACGATTGCTAATATTAGGCTCAATAATCTCAATTCCTTCCAAGTCATATCCACTCTTTTCTGCAATACTATTGATGGTAGCTTTGTTTCCTAATAGAATTGGTTTAGCGATACCGCTGTCACGGGCAATGATAGCAGACTTGATGATTTTAGGATCTTCCCCCTCGGGCAATACAATGCTTTTTGGATTTGATTTTGCTTTATAATGAATATGGTGCATCAATTCCCAAGAACGACCCATTCTCACTTCGAGTTCTCTTCTATATGCATCAAAATCAGTTATGGCTGTTCTGGCAACTCCCGTATCCATTGCGGCTTTTGCAACTGCTGGTGCAACTTTGGTTAGGACACGTGGGTCGAAAGGTTTGGGTATTATATAGTCCCTGCCAAAAACTAAATTATCCACATCATAAGCTCTTTTAACACTATCTGGAACGTCGTCCTTAGCTAATTCTGCAAGTGCATAAGAGGCAGCCTTTTTCATTTCTTCATTGATGGCAGTAGCATGTACATCAAGAGCACCCCTGAAAATAAATGGGAAACCAAGCACATTATTAACCTGATTAGGGTAATCGCTCCTTCCGGTAGCAATGATAACATCGGGACGGGTTTGTTTTGCCAAGTCATAAGTTATTTCTGGATCGGGATTTGCCATAGCAAACACGATTGGGTCATGATTCATTGATAGCAGCATTTCGGGAGTAACGCAATTGGGCTGTGAAAGTCCAAAGAATACATCGGCACCTTTCAAAGCATCTTCCAAAGTACGTGCATCTGTTTCTAATGCAAATTCTTCCTTGTAGATATTCATACCTTCATTTCTACCTTTGTAGATTACACCCTTTGAATCGCACATAAGTACATTTTCGTGTTTTAGTCCAAGACTAATATGGAATTTGGCACATGCTATACCTGCAGCTCCTGCACCATTGTAAACTACTTTCATGTCTTCCAGCTTTTTACCTGCAAGGAACGCTGCATTCAAAAAAGCTGCACCACTTATAATAGCTGTTCCATGCTGGTCGTCGTGGAATACTGGAATGTCTAATTTTTTCTTTAATGCTTCTTCTATCACAAAGCACTCCGGACCCTTAATATCTTCTAAGTTAATGCCTCCAAAGGTTGGGGATATTAATTCTACTGTTCTGATAATCTCGTCAACATTTTTTGAATCAACTTCAATATCAAACACATCAACATCGGCAAATACTTTAAATAGAACACCTTTGCCTTCCATCACTGGCTTTCCGCCCAGAGGTCCCAAATCACCAAGTCCCAAAACTGCGGTTCCATTCGATACTACCGCCACCAAATTTCCTTTGGCAGTATATTCAAACACTAAATTCGGGTCTCTGAAAATTTCCCTACATGGCTCTGCCACGCCTGGAGTATAAGCCAAAGATAAATCTCTCTGTGTAGCAGCTGGTTTTGTTGTAACAACTTCAATTTTGCCCTTTCGCCCTATGCTGTGATATTCTAAGGCATCTTCTTTACTAATTTTCATACATTTTTCCTAAATGTTAATTAGACAAACTCAATTCTCAAAACTAAGTAATATATTTATAATATAAAACTTAAAATTTGCTTATTTTTAAGAAATGGCACTTTTATGAAAAATAATTTAATATTTTTATTGATTTTATTCTTGTTCTCGGTCTTTTTGAACTCGTGTAGTTCTGTTATCAGGTTTGGGTACAAAAGTTCAAATGAACCAACTCCACAAGGTAAATTCAGAGGATGGGCATCTTATTATGCTGACGATTTCCATGGGAAAAAAACTGCCAATGGTGAAATATTCGATATGAATCAGTTATCTGCTGCTCATCGTTCTCTTCCCTTTGGCACAAAATTAAAGGTTGTCAATCTCAAAAATAGAAAATCTATTATAGTGCGAATAAATGATAGAGGTCCTTTTAATTACGACAGAATGATTGATTTATCTAAAAAAGCTGCAGAAATGCTCGGTTTTATAAATCAAGGCATTGCCGAAGTTGAATGTGAGATTGTTGAATAACTCGTCACTTTTGAATGATGTGAACCTTATCTTTTTGAATCAATAAAAATAGAACAATCGATATAGTAACAATTAGAATTGTTAAAATTATGTAATGAAAATTATATGCAGACTTGTTGTTTAGGTAATTATCAAGAATTTTGTAATAAATTGAATTCCTATCATCCTTCCAAATAGTAAGGTATTTATCTATTTTGTTGATAATGTCTGGGTCAGTATTCTTCGAAGAAGCAAAAAATGAACTTCGGGGTCCGAACGATATTGATGACTCTATTATCTCATCATCGTCATATTTATTATTGTAAGTTATAAATATACCTCCGATTAAATTATTTTTTTTTATTTCCAAAAGCACTTCGGAGAAATGATTATAATATACAATTATTGGATTTACGCTATTATCCAAGCACAATTTAATTAATAACTCGCTGTTGGCGTCACTTCTTATAATACCAATTTTTTTACCTTCCAGGTCTTGTATGGATTTAACAACATTGTATTTGTTGGTTTTGAAAGAGCTGATTCTGGTAAGTGCAGGTACATTGCTGTATTTAAGATAAAGAGACCTCTCTTCGGTATAAAGCAAAGCACAAACCAAGTCAAGCTGAGATTTCCGTGCCTTATCCAAACAGTTACTCCAAGAATTATAATAATATTTAATTTCCCAATTCTCTTGCTTGGCGATTTCATTTAATATATCAACGTATATCCCATTATATTCACCATTCTTATCTCTGTAACAAGCAGGGTAGTTTTCGTAAACACCAAGAGTAACAACTTTAGCCTCTGCCAACATTGCGAAAACAGAGCAAAAAAATATTAGTATTGATATATATATTCTATGGTTTATCAAAATGCTGATAATCCTTTAATGTTGTCCAATCGCCACCCCATCGCCACCCTCTTTTTTTGAAAAATTTCACCAACTCAGATTCTGCTGTAAAAGTACCAGCTGCTTTGGGGTTGTAAACTGAACCAATGGGAGATATTTTGCCATCGGAATAAACTGCTGGATTCTGAAATGGGTTAATATCGATTGCTCTGCCCCAAGAATGGTTTGAGAGACGATTTGTATTGGCAATATTTCTGTAGTTAAAAGCAGATGTATTATTATCGCTCATAGATTTATTATCGTCCCAACCATATTTAACAATGGGAATCACTTTGTCGATAGGAAAATGCTCTTTTTTTATTAATTCGAACGCCTCCCTTATATCTTGTTCTACAACTTTGTTTATAAATAATTGACCGCGAGATAATTTATTGTTAAAGTTATAATATTCTACTTCGATTAAGACAAGTGAATCAATCATTTCTTTGGGTGCCTTTGTTCCAGACATAGCTTCTTCGAATGTCATATCAGATGGATTTGCGATATTTGATGCACCAAGAATCATTATTATTGCAAATATTAAGGTTAAATTCAATTCTAATTCTCCTCTAAATTTGTTGTAACAAATTTTACTATATAAATATCGTCTATAATAATTATAACATTTATTTGAATATGAAGTATTTATTAATTTTTATTTTAATTTTTTCATGTAATTTTATTTCCTATTCCTCTGAAAATAATTCTCTGCGAGTAGATACTTTATTTTCAATTTCAGGAAAAATTTTTGATGCAGAAAATAAAAGTACATTATCAGGAGTAAACATAAGGGTTGCTGATAGCGACAAGGGAGCCATATCAAAGAAAACGGGCGATTTCAAATTACATTTAACTTATGGTAAACACACCCTTGTGTTTTCAATGATAGGAAGAGTTACAAAATTTGTTGATATCAACTTGGATAGTGATGTTAGCAATTATGATATTTATCTATATGAAAATTCTTTAATGACAGCAGATGTACTTGTAATTGCAGAAGATCCTGGAATGAGGCTTATGAGGGTTGCAATAGATAAAAAAAATAATAATCTTAAGGAAATTAACAATTACACCTATTCACTATACACAAAATTTGTAGCTGCAACCGATACCCTAACTGCGGGCAGGAACGAAGATAATACCGATACCACAATAGTATCAATCTTCGAATCATTCTCCGAAGGTTATTTCTCGGCACCAGATAAATTTTTCAATAATATAATTCAACGAAGGCAAAGTGCAAACATACCACCACAGGCAAATTTTGTTGCATTTGGAACCAATGTAAATGCTTACGATGATTATATCACAATTCTTAGTAATGAAATCTCAACTCCTTTTCATTCATCTGCAACGGAATATTATGATTTTCTACTTGATAAAAATTATAAAAATATTGAGAACAAAAGTATAGCAAGGATAATTGCAAGCCCAAATTCGGTACGGAAGTTATTTACAGGAATTATTTATATGGACACAGTCAATTTTTCTCCGATTTCTGTGGAATTATATCCCAATACATCAGTACAACTACCTTTCGGCACAAAACTATCATTAAATCAAACATTTACCATAATTGAAAATAAATTTACGGTTCCTGAATATTTAAAAATCAAAGCTGAGATTGATGCAGATATATTTTGGGTAATATCTCCAAGAATTGATTTGAAAATCGAAAATTTTATAAGCAATTTCAAATTCAATATTGATTTGCCACAAGGTATATTTTCAAATAGAAGGGTGGAAATTGCCAAAAGCGCAGATAATTTTGATTCTACGTTTTGGAAGGAAAATTTATTAGTCAAACTTGATGAAAAGGAAAAAGAGGCATATCTTGCAATCACCAGAGTACAGCAAAATCCAGATTCGGCACTTGGTACTACTATGTTGGACGAAATTATAGGACCCATAAACAGAGTAATGGCTCAATTGAATAGATATCCATTTACAGGCTTCGAAGATATTTTCAGGTTTAACCGAGTTCAGGGAGCATATCTTGGACTGGGAATTCGTCAAGATTTAAGTGTTTATAATGATTTGTATATGAGATATGGCTATGGATTTGCAGACAAGAACAGCAATTACTTTGCAAATATTAATCAGTATTTTGATGAAGATAAACAGTTTGGTGTTGGATTAAATTTATATTCTGAGCTAAAAAACATAGACTACCAAAATACATTCAGATTACAATCACAAGCATTAATTTCGTTAGTTTTCAAAAATGATTATTATGATTATTTTTATAATAGTGGTTATCAAATTGATTTGAAAGCGAGCTTTGGTCAATTGAGATTTTTACGCCGGGATGTTTTTATAAGACCAACTAGGTTAAATGTATATTTTCGAAGCGAAAATCATAGAAGTGCAACAAAGAATTCGGAATTTTCGCTATTTCCTACCAGCCGTAACTTCAGAGAAAATCCTCCTATTATTGACGGCAATCTTAATTCTTTTGGCTTTGAATTTAATTGGTACTACCATCCCAGCCGTAGATTCGAGAATTTCGGGTTGCAGATTGGAGCTGAATTTTCTAAGCCCGAGATTATCGAGAGTAATTTTGATTTTATCCAGTATTATGGTGGATTATTATTTCGCACAGAAACATTTCCGTTATGGAAAATGGATGTAAAATTAAGTGCAGGATATGGTATAGGAAACATTCCTCCACAAAAATTCTTTTCATTGGAAAGTTCTGTTGCGGGAATTTCCTCTCAAAGAGCTTTCAGGGGAATGGGTGTAAAAGAATTCTATGGCACCGAGTATATGTCGTTATCAATAGAACATAACTTTGGAGAAATAATACCTGGAATGTTAAGAATCCCTAATATTGCTGAGTTTGGAATAGAATTTGTCACTTTTGCAAATATTGGCTGGAGTAATTTTACCGGCAATACTATATTTGCAAAAAGAGATGGAGTTGAATATATTTTAAAATCTACAAGTGAAACACCTGATAAATACTATTACGAAGTAGGTTTAGGACTAAACAAACTGCTAATATTCTTTAGATTTGACTTAACGGCAAGATTATCACAATTGGATAAGCCAGCATTTTTCTTTACTTTTACCTCTGCCACCTTCTAATCAATACGTCGCAACACTATATAATGTTGCGTTTAGTCTAAGACAAGGATTCCTGACTTATTATAAATCAAAGACTTAGTAAGACAGACATCCTTTTCTGATACAAGGTTTCCTCTATTTCAACAGAGTGTTAATTTTGAAATTTGAAAAAAGAAATCTTAAATGTAGTTCCTTTGCCCGGCATTGTTTCTAACTCTACGATACCACCGAGTAGTTCCGTCATTTTTTTTACAATAGACAAACCCAAACCCGTTGAATTTTCTTCTCCTGTGGGACGTGCACTAAGTTTGGAGAATTTAGAAAAAATCTTCGTCATATCCTCTTCAGAAAAACCTGGTCCGTGATCTTGAACAGATATTTGGACCACCTGCTGCTCAATATCAAGGTCAATTAATTTGATTTTTACAATCACTTCCGATCCTGAAATAGAAAATTTTAAAGCATTTGACAGCAAATTATCAATCACTCTGCAAAGTTTTTTCCTATCAGTCAACAAGGTGCAATCTTTTTCATCTTCATCATAATTAAGAATTATCCCCTTTTTATTGGCAGCGAACAAATAAGAATCTACAATTTCAATCAGTGCATCTCTTGCATCGAAAGTAGAATTATTGATGCTTATTTTGCCATCTTCCAGTGCTTGTACTTCCAATAAATCCTGTATGATATTTATAGCTTTTTGGGAGGATAAAATAATATTATCAATCAAATCGATGTTATTGTCCACTGCCACCTTCTCTAATCTCTTGACAAGCAATTCTGCAGAACCAATAACAGCCTGAAGCGGGTTTTTCAAATCATGAGCTGTGATTTCCATCAGAGCATTTTTTTCATTATTAAGTTTAGCAAGGTGAATGTTCTGCTGAAGTATTATTTGGTTTTTTTTGACAAGTTCAATTTGATTTCTAACCCTTGTAATGAGTACATCTTTTGAAAATGGTTTAGTAATATAATCAACAGCTCCGTATTCAAATCCTTTTACAAGGTCTTCGGGCTGGGTAAGTGCAGTGAGGAAAATTATTGGTATATCGGTAGTTCTCTCTTCATATTTTAACCTGTTGCATAATTCAAATCCATTTAATCCGGGCATCATTATATCAAGCAAAATCAAGTCGGGATGCTCGTACTTTAATATCTCTATTGCATCTTCGCCACTTGTAGAAATAATTACTTCATAATTAGCATCAGTTAATATTTTCTGTGCAATCTCTAAATTAGCAAGATTATCGTCAACAATTAGAACTGTTTCAGGTATCTTATTCAACTTTGCCTCATTTCTCATATTATCCATTCTAAAAAAAACAAATTTATATTATAGTAAAACATTAATTGCAAAAATGTTACTTTTATAAGTTTAAATTAAACAAATTTATTAATAATGGGTGATTTTCAATTAGTTTCAAGCTATAAACCTGGTGGCGACCAACCAAGAGCAATCGAGGAGCTTACCGAAGGAATTAGACGTGGCGACAAGTTTCAGACCTTGCTGGGTGTTACTGGCAGCGGTAAAACCTTTTCTATATCGAATGTAATTCAAAACATTCAAAAGCCTGTTCTGGTAATTTCGCCCAACAAAACACTCGCAGCGCAACTATATGCAGAATTCAAGACATTCTTTCCTGATAATGCAGTAGAGTATTTTATATCATACTATGATTATTATCAACCAGAAGCATATATTGTAAGCTCCGACACATATATAGAAAAGGATTTTTCAATTAATGATGAAATAGACAGGTTACGACTAAAAGCTACAAGTTCATTGGTTAGCGGCAGAAAAGATGTAATTGTTGTGGCATCAGTCAGCTGTATTTATTCCATAGGCAAAAAAGAAGATTTTGAAGATTTTTTGTTTCCAATTCAAATAGGAATGAAAATTCAGAGGCAAAAATTCCTCTATAAATTAACAGATATGCACTATTCAAGAAATGACCATGAATTCAAAAGAGGTACCTTTAGGGTTAGAGGCGATGTAATAGATATAATACCCGCTTATGAAGATAAATATGGACTAAGAATTGAAATGTTTGGCGATGAAATTGATAAGATTAGTTTTATAGATGCTGCATCGGGAAAGGTGCTTGATAGCTTCCACGATTATATACTTTATCCCGCTAAGTTATTTGTAACGCCCGAAGACCAGATGCAAAGGTCATTAACAGATATTAAAAATGAATTAATGGACAGATTAAAAGAGTTAAATTCCCTTGATAAGTATCTCGAAGCTCAAAGATTGGAACAAAGAACACTTTTTGATTTGGAAATGATGAAAGAAGTCGGCTACTGTTCGGGTGTCGAAAATTATTCGATGCATTTATCCGGCAGAAAAATTGGCGACAGACCTCAATGTATAATGGATTTCTTCCCAGAAGACTATTTACTTATAATTGACGAAAGTCACGTTACTGTTCCGCAGGTGCGGGGTATGTACAATGGTGACAGGTCAAGGAAAACAACCCTTGTGGAGCATGGTTTCAGATTACCTTCGGCTTTGGAAAACCGTCCTTTGAAATTTGATGAATTCGAATCAATGATAAATCAAGTGATTTATGTTTCGGCAACCCCTGGCGATTTCGAATTGGAAAAATGTAACGGTGTGGTGGTAGAGCAAGTAATTAGACCTACTGGGTTACTTGACCCGGAAATAAGTGTAAGACCAGTCAAAAACCAAATTGATGATTTGTTGGAAGAAATTAGAAAACGGGTGATTAAAAAAGAAAGAATATTGGTCACAACAATTACAAAACGTATGGCAGAGGATCTGGCAGAGTATTTTCACGATTTGAAAATTAAAGTTGCCTATATTCACTCTGACGTTGATTCATTGGAAAGAGTTGAAATTATTCGAGACCTTAGACTTGGCGAATATGATGTTTTGGTTGGTGTTAATTTGTTGAGAGAAGGACTTGATTTGCCGGAAGTGTCACTTGTAGCAGTTCTGGATGCTGACAAGGAAGGCTTCCTTCGCAGCGAGCGTTCACTCCTGCAGATAGCTGGTAGAACTGCAAGAAACGCTGAAGGGTTGGTGATTTTGTATGCAGAAAAAGTAACAAAATCAATGCAGTATCTGATAGATGAAACCAACAGAAGACGACAAATTCAGATGGATTATAATACGGAACATAATATTAATCCACAGACTGTTTACAAATCTATCGAGGAAATTCTAAGTTCCACATCAATTGCTGATGTTCAGACACCAGGCAGCAAACGAAGGCATGAATATCATGATAAAAGAGTCCTTGAAAAAGCGGCAGAGCCATTAATTGATTATATGTCGGAAGACCAAGTGAAAACATATATAGAAGAATTAGTTGTCAGAATGAAAAACGCTGCTAAGGATCTTGATTTTGAACTTGCTGCAAAGCTTAGAGATGAAATTGAAAAAATAAAAGATAATTTTAATAAAGAAACCTTAAAATGATTAATTATAAAAAATATCCATTCGCACAAAAAATTAGGCATCATGTTACAGCAACATACTATATACCTCTTAAGGATTTGCCGTTTCTGCCAAATGGCTATCCACCATTAATTGAATTTAAATCGTGGGATAACTATTTCCTCAATGCTAAAAAGCCAGATGTGATAGATATTGGTTGTGGCAAAGGCTTATTCCTATTAACCTATGCTGCCCTGAATCCTAATCAAAATATTCTTGGCATAGAACTCCGGTCTGAAGCAGTGGATTGGTTGAATTCAATAATAGATGGTGAAAAAATCGCAAATGCAAATATTATGTGGTATAGTATTGTAAATGGGCTTGATTTTATAAGGGATGAAAGTATTGATAGAATCTTTTACCTGTTTCCCGACCCGTGGCCCAAACTTCGGCATCATAAAAGACGCGCCTTTTCGATGGAATTCGTTGCTATGTGCTATGCTAAATTGAGAAAAGGTGGAGAAATGTTCCTCGCTACAGATGTAGAGGATGTTGATAATTATCAACTTAAAATATTGAATCAATTTGGAAAATTTGATATAGAGACACTTGAAATCAGAGATAAATGGGAAGTGCCCACCACGAATAAAGAAAATTTTTGTATCATAAAAAATATACCGGTTTACAGGCATATTTGCAGAAAAATATAGCTAATTAACCATACCCCAGCCATCTCTTGATAGGCGAGGTAGGAAGAAAGTTGTGAAGATGTGAGTATTTTTAATATTAGTAAGTAGATAGCAATTGAAGTATAAAAAAAGAAGAGACGAAAATTACTTCGCCTCTTCACATTCTTTAAGTAAACAGTGTTCTTAACTTATTGATATATGACCAGTTAAGATTTATTAATTCACAACCATTTTTCTTGAATAGCCAAAAATACCAGCTTGAATACTATAAATATAAACACCACTTGTTAAACCCTTTGCATTAAAGTTAACTTCATGATTTCCGGCATTCATCCAGACATTATTAACTATGACAGATACCATAGCACCTTGAGCATTATAAACATTCAAAGTAACTAATGATGCTTTTGGTAACGCAAACTTAATGATTGTAGATGATGTAAATGGATTAGGATAATTTTGACTTAAAGTATAAGCTGAAGAAATGTCGCTTGTATTTCCAACATGTGTAATACCTTTTGTATGAATATCTTTAGCATTAGTAGATGCCCATTGAACGTCCTTTGTTGTATGGCATTGCAAACAAGAATATTCCAAAGTTGTGCCAGACATACCATTAGCATCTAATTTAATAAATTTAAATGTAGCAGGAGGTGTAGCTGTATTAGATATATCCTCAAGATTATCAAACATTGTAACAGGGTCAGTTATAATTTTCCAATAATGAGCACTTTGTTCGGATACATAAGCAGAAATTTGATCACCGTTTCTTGCCGCTTTTGGCATATGACAATCAACACACGCTGCATTTGTTTTTGTAACTTCATGACCTTTAATTGTTTTGTCAGAGTGACAATTTTCGCAACTGACTGTTTCTTTAATTCCACCTAAATTAAAATATACGCCTTTATGTGCATTGTGACATGTTGAACAGGTAAATCCCTTCTTACCATGTTTGGTTGCAAGTAACATATCACCTTGTTCACGATGACGAATAAAACCTGTTTTTACTTCGCCTACAGTTCTTGCTTGCCATTCCACTCTTTTGTTCCATGGATAAGTAGTTGATTCATAATCCCTGTCGCGAGCATGGCACCTACTGCAATCTACATCTTTGTTTAGTTTTTGACTAGGATTAGTAATATGTGCTTTTGAATCGCCATGGCAACCTTCGCAACCTACGCCGGCCTCAGCCCAACTACCCTCGATTCCCGGATATGGTTTAAAGGGCTCTGTTTTTACTTTGCTTGGACCTGTAGTATGACATCTGTAACAACTGTATGAATATGAACCTTTGCCTGGTTCTACTTGTGTATATGTGACCCACTTGTTTGTAGGAAGATTATACTGACGTTTAGCACCCCAGATTAAATATCCTTCTTTGTCCAAGAAACGAGCATTAGAATGGTATCCACCCAATACAAATCCAATATCACTCCAGTTTAATCCCTCCGGTGGATTTGGGATACCACTTTTCAGCACGTAGTTTATTTGGGAACCAATTGTCTTTTGTGCCGATAAATCAGGAAAATACGGTCCATTGGTTCCATCCAATTTTTGTAATTTATATGGATGTCCTGATTGTTTCCAATGGGTATAAGCATCAGGGTGGCAGGTTTTACATGATTCACTGCCGGCAAATTCTTGGGCTAACAATAAATTGCAACCAAAGAATACCAATGCAAAAAAGAGAAGTAAAATTTTTAACATAACAACTCCGTTTAAGGGTTCTAAAAAAATATTTAATTTATTTACGCATTGAAATAAATTTGGAACCACATATCAAATTCATTCCTTAACTTTCCTAAAATAATAAAAAAAAATGAATATTTATAAAAATAATGATGAGTTTAGTTATAGAATTGTTAAAGAATATTCTGACAAATTCCATTGTTGTTTTATACCATATAAAGTTTGTGCAAGTGATACTAATCCTCCAATTATTACATCCCAACAGATTGGAACAAGTATTCCTGTAGATTTGACAAATGTAATAATTATGTTAATCCTTTTATTATTATTTTTTATGTAGTGAACCCCAACAAAAATTAAATCAGATTAATTTAAGAGATTAATTTTTATGACCTAACAATCGAGATTGACAATAATATTCGCTTTTACTAAATTCAGAAAAAATTAATAAAAAGAACTAAATATTAGAACTATATGATAAAAATGATAAATTAATTACAAAATTTGTTTTAAATGGACAGTATAATTTATTATATTCAGAAAATATGAATTTTAATAAACAAATTATTATGTTGAGCTGTTACAAAATGCGAAGTTATCTGTTAAATAGATAAGTGTAGATTACATTTTTAATAATAAGTATTTTGAATATTATAATTTTAGGAGAGCACGCAAACCAACATTTTCAAATTTTTATTTAAGTATCTATTTCTTGAATTTTAATAAATAATGATTTATAAAAAAATAATATGTTGGCGAAAGAAAAGAAAAAAAATTTAGTCAAAATACTTAAAACTATAATATTCTTAGGTGAACTCACAATGTCAGCAAATAGTTGTGATGAAGAAAATATTCTGGTTGTGGATTATAGCCAAAAGGGCTTATTTGACAATATTATGAAAGTAGTTGCAGTAGCTGGAGCAGATTAATCAGGTGGCTATGCAGGAGCTAAAGCAGGGGGATCAATTGGACTTTTTTTGGGTGGAGCACATGGAGCTGCTTTAGGAGGTGTCATTGAAGCTACCATTGCAGGTGAGGGTTCTTCTTATGTAGTTGGAAGAGCCATATCCAGCAACAGAGTATATCACTATTAATTTGGAATGTATCAATCATAGGTTTAATCCTACGTTTGAAGGTAATGAGTTGGTAGGAATTTATGATGAGATGTGATTTTTGGTAGCACATACGCCCTCGTCTGTGCAAAATGGTCAGACGAGGGCGTCCGACCCACCAAGAATAGATATTTCTAATCCTGACCTCTGTTTCTTCACAATTATTTGGGGATGCTGCTTGCAAGCAACATTATTGACGTTGCTCTAAATAATATAATAATTATAATTTTTGGATATAATTTAGGATGATATATTGAAAAAGGTTGTTTTATTAATTTTTGTATTGTTGCAGTCAATAAGTTTAGAATCGAGTGACCGGAGATTTATAAAAAAACTAAACACCGGAAGAGTCAATGATATGTGGTGTTTCGATAACGTAAATTACTTATAATTATATTAAAATTAAAATTTAATTCCCAAAATAGGAAATGAAATAAAATAAAGAACAAATGTAATTACAATTATTCCAACTAAATTGAGGACAAATCCGGCCCTAACCATGTCTTTGATATTTAAATAGCCAGCACTAAATACGATGGCATTTGGAGGAGTTGCAACTGGCAACATAAATGCAAACGAAGCCGATAATGTTGCTGGCAACATAAGTATAATTGGGTTAATTCCAATTCCTATAGAAATAGAGGCAAGTATTGGTAGCACTGTATAGGTTGTAGCAGTATTAGAAGTCAACTCGGTAAGGAATGTCAGAATAGTACATATTATCACTATCAAAATCAAAGGGTTATTAA
>CAYUZZ010000003.1:0-21060 GCA_964449505.1 uncultured Hyphomicrobiales bacterium
CAAAACAATTATTAGTATATATTCAAAAGGAATCATAATAAATGAGTCTGAGTTTAATTGGAAAATCAATTAGCGAATCGGCAACTCTGAAATTAAATGAAATTGCTGCTATACTTAGGGCTAAAGGAGAACCACTCATTCATTTGGGCGGAGGTGAACCTAAAAGTAAGGCGCCAATGGACGCAATTCTTGCAGCAGCAAATGTATTAAATTCTGCAGAAGTTCGCTATACACCAGCAGATGGTATCCCTGCACTGAAACAAGCAATAATCAGGTACACAGAGGATTTTTACGGTAGAAAAGTTGAACCTGAAAATGTGATTGCATCATCAGGTGCAAAACAATCAATTATGGTTGCTCTTCAAACAATTCTTAATCCACAGGAAGAAGTCATTTTTCCAGCTCCCTACTGGGTTAGCTATCCAGAAATGGTGAAAATGTGCGGTGGAATACCTGTTCCAGTTTTTGCTGAAGATGGTACATTTTATCCAAGGTTGCAAGATATTGAGCAAAGAGTAACATCTTATACCAAAGCAATAATAATTAACTCGCCCAATAATCCAACAGGGGCTATGTATTCTGAACAATTTATTTCTGAGATTGTGCAATTCTGCGAAAAGAAAGGTATATATCTAATCATGGACGACATCTATCATAGATTGATTTTTGATGGTAAACGCCCAATAAATTGCTATAAATATGCTAATGATTTGAGCGAGAATTCCAAATTGATTTTAATAAATGGAATTTCGAAGCAATATGCAATGACTGGCTTTAGAATTGGTTGGGCTGTAGCAAGTAAAAAAATAATTTCTGTCATGACCAATATTCAAGCACATCAAACTTCTGGTCCATCAGTGGTTGTGCAAAGAGCAGCTGTCGGTGCTTTAAATGGAGTTCAGTCAAGTGTAGAAAATTTAAGATTGACACTCGAAAATAACCGTAATGTAATGATGGAGCGTCTGAATGCCTTCGAAGGTATTCGTGCCGTTAAGCCTGATGGAACATTTTATACATTTGCAGACTTTTCCCATTACATGAAGGATTCCAAAAAATTATCATTTTTCTTGTTAGAAAAAGTTAGGGTTATCACTGTACCAGGTGTTGAATTTGGTATGGATGGCTGGTTAAGATTGTCAACCTGTGGCTCAATAAAAGATATCACAGATGGTATTGAAAGAATTAAATGGGCTTTAGACCCCAATTCACCGAATGAATTATATATTGGAGAAAGAAAATTAGTGAGGGATTGGTTATGAAATACTTAGAATTTGATACACCCGCATCAAAGCATAGCGGTGAATTTGCGAGCGATTTTAAAATTGCCAATCATGGATTGACAAATTTAGATAGAGTTTTTTGGAATTTGCCCACTCCTGCCTTGGTAGAAGAAGCAGTTTTCCGTGGTGAAGTTCATCTTACACTTGGTGGACCAGTAATTGTAAATACTGGAAAATGGACTGCAAGAGCTGCTAACGATAAGTTTATCGTTAGCGAGGATAATACAAAAGATAAAATTTGGTGGGGTGTTTATAATCGACCCATTGATGATGCAAAATTCAATAATTTACTTACAAGAGTGCAGGCATATTTGCAGGGTGAAGAATTATTCGTACAGGATTGCTACGTTGGTGCAGATCCAAACTACTCTATGCCAATTAGAATCATTACTGATACTGCATGGCAATCACATTTTGCCAGAAATATGTTTATTCCAATCAACAATAGGGATAAACTGAAAACCCATGTACCTGAATTTACTCTAATTGCCGCACCATCTTTTAAGTGCGACCCAAGAATAGATGGTACAAGAACCGAGACTGCTTTAGTTATCAATTTCGAAAAGAAAATAGCTTTAGTTTTGGGTACGTATTATGGCGGTGAAATCAAAAAAACAATATTTACAATTATGAATTTCCTGAAACCTTTGGAAGGGGTTATGGCAATGCATTGCTCCGCAAATGTTGGTAAAATGGGAGATGCGGCACTGTTCTTTGGATTATCGGGTACTGGTAAGACTACTCTTTCTGCTGATCCTAACAGAATGTTGATTGGCGACGATGAACACGGTTGGAGCGATGAGGGAGTTTTCAATTTTGAGGGTGGGTGTTACGCTAAAGTTATAAGATTATCCGAGGAACACGAACCAGAAATTTACGAATGTACCCGCCGGTTTGGCACTATACTTGAAAATGTTGTGTACGATTCTTCTTCGCGTGCCTTAGACCTGGACGATGACAATCTAACAGAAAATACTCGTGCTTCCTATCCCTTGGATTTTATTCCAAATGCTTTAAGCGAAAAAATGACAAAATCCCATCCAAAAAATGTTATTTTTCTTACTTGCGATGCAAGTGGTGTTTTGCCTCCTATTGCTAAATTGGATATGAATCAGTCTATGTACCATTTTATTAGTGGTTATACATCTAAAATTGCAGGTACTGAAATTGGGTTAGGAATTGAGCCTGAAATAGCTTTCAGTGCTTGTTTTGGAGCTCCATTTATGGTTCACCATCCATTTTATTATGCTAATTTGCTTCGCCAAAAAATGGAGAAACATGGTTCCAATTGCTGGCTGGTTAATACTGGCTGGGTTGGGGGTAAGTTTGGAGTGGGCAAACGTATATCCATCAGGCATACCAGAAATATGCTCAATGCAGCATTAGATGGATTATTAGATAATGTTGAATTCAGAGAAGATAGACTCTTTGGGTTTAAAGTTCCAGTTCATTGCCCCAATGTACCCGATGACGTTCTTATTCCCGAAAACTCTTGGGGCAATAAAAATGAATATTGGGAGAAATATGACGGGCTTGCTTCACGATACATTGAGAATTTTAAATTATTTGCAGATGGTATTCCTATTGACGTTGTTAATGCTGGTCCAAAAAGACTTAGCAATATCTAATTAAATCATAATAATTGAAGGCTGTCACGATGTGGCAGCCTTCAATTAAAATATTTCATCAGAAGAATAATTATACTACTAACCTGCGCAAGCACAAGATGGACCAGAACATTCTTTGCTTTTATCGTTACTACTTTTGACTGTGCTTTTGGCAGGGCTGCTCTTTCCATGTGCGTAATCAGTTATATAAAAACCAGAACCATTGAAAACTAATCCAATATTTTTACTTATTACTCTGTGAACTTCACCTTGTCCTTTAATTTCAGATTCGCAAACTGATTCAGGGCATTTATCCAAGCTTTCGGCTTTAATTGATTGCTTGTAATCGAAGGTTTTTCCGCATGTATTACATTTATAACTGTAAACAGGCATTATAATTACTCCAAAAAAATTAAACATTGCTGTATGGTAATATAGACGAAAAAATGATTAAATTGTTTGATTGAATAATATGGATAATTCCTTTGATGCATTTTTTCTTTCATATTTCGAAATTTCATTAACATCTGGTGAATAAAGTTCCTGTTTATCCACCCATTTCTGATAAAATGCGAGTAGGTTGCTGGCGATTTTCTCAATATCAGTTTGATGAGCGATCAATCCAGATTTAGTTTCAATTATTAGTTTAGCTATTGCACCATCCTCGGGTGCAATTACTAAAATTGGTTTGCGAATTCCCATGTATTCATACACTTTGCCCGGTACAATTTCCTTACTTTCCTTTGATTCATCAACCACAAGCAATAAAAGATCAGATTTCTGTAATTCAATTATGCTATCTCCATGTGACATA
Source organism: uncultured Hyphomicrobiales bacterium (assembly GCA_964449505.1). Lineage (GTDB taxonomy): Bacteria > Bacteroidota > Ignavibacteria > Kapaibacteriales > UBA2268 > JBDHXE01. The sequence continues at coordinate 3,702 of CAYUZZ010000003.1, forward strand.
TATTTAATGACTTCCAATGAATTGTTAAATGTTGAACTTGATATCATGTTCAACACTTCATCTCCGAATCTTCCAATAAATTTGATTTTAAAATCATTTTCTGTTATTTTTCCTTGATGAATTAACTTGTCAATTGCTTCAAACAATGCAGCAGGATTTCTTCTACCATACATAGAACCTGTATAGGTTAACGTAAATTTATTATTTATAGGTGAGTCAATCGGTGCAAAATCAGCAGAATCGAAGCCATTTGGGATGTGTATAAATTTATCAGGATTAAGGTGAGGGTATTTCTTCAAAGCATCTTTAATGATGCCAACCCAAGCAGCTTCTATATAGTTTGCTTCTTTGAATACACTTTTTTCCATTCCTTTATCAATCATTTTGGGGAGAAACCACCTGTTGGGCGAAGAAATAAAATCAGTCCAAGGATCTCTGAACCCGGCAATCCATGGAATGCCAGTATTTCTTTTTACATGTCTGCCAATAAGTGCTGTAGTATAGGGTGGGGAAGAAGTATAAACTGCTGATATTTTTTCAGTTGTTACTAAATCAATCGCTTTTCTTTTTGCTTTAAAAAACCATCCAATTCTTGCATCTGGTATAAAAAAAGTACTTCGGATGAACTCAGCCGCACTTTCTTTAATTCCTAATTTAGCACCATCTTTATGAATAACATTCACATCGACTGGAGTATCCTTTGATTTGCCAGTGAACATTCTATATAAATCATAAGGTTCGAATATTTTTGTACGAAAAACCTTTATACCATCGGGAATTTCTTTTAACAATGATTCGTCTTTAGCTGGGAATTGACCATTCTCGACGGTTAATACAATGGGATTATATCCGAATTCGGGTAAATACTTTACGTGTTTTAATACTCTTTGGACGCCTGGACCACCAGAAGGAGGAAAATAGTATGCTATAATTAATATGTTTTTCATAATTTTGATTTTTGTTATATTTCCAAGTATAAAAATAAATTAATATTTAAGATTATAAGAATAAAATGTATATATATGCCAGTTTAATATTTTTATTTGTGATTAATGTAAATAGTGCTTTTGGTCAATTAGTCGAAAGTGAATCAAGATGGGAGAGATTTCTTGAAAATTTCTATTCAAAACCCGATGATGTTAAGAATCAAACACTTGTTTCGGCTTTTTATGGCAGGAGTTTTGCTGGTATAGAGAGGAATTCATTGCGAACTACTTTTTCTGATATTCATAATTTAGACTTTTATTATGGCTTTATTAGAATCGACGAACGAAATGATTTTGATAATGTTTTTACTCATCAGGGTGAATTCGCATTCCTTAGCAATATTTCTACCAACTTCAAAACATTCAAATACCAAATAAATGGTGTTGTTACTGATTCGTGGCGTTTTGGTTTTGGTTTACAGGATGGATTTGGCTTTAAAATGAACAAGAATAATTTATATCTAAACCATGCAAGTGCATTTACCTGGATAAGAAATGATTTTGATTATTTTCCAAAGGACAGTATGGATAGCGATTATATAAACCGATTCGACGAGCATTTCAAGTTTGGAATGTTCTATCAAATGGGTGTCAAATATCAACTAATTTCCATTTTCAATATAGAACTAAATTACGAACATTCATTTTATTACCCACAATATGAATTTTTCCCCTGGCTTGCCAGTTGGCTAACTGACAATATATTACAACGCGGTCCCGAACTCTTCGAAAGAGAGCTTATATATAGCTTGGAAGGCAATTATCCATTTTTGAAAATAGTGTATAAAAGTTTAATTTCACTATTACTTGGTGAGCTAAGACGTAGCAACGGATTTTTTCCAATATCATCAGAAAAAACTCTAAACTACGATACTTTTAAAATTGGTATAGTTATTATTATATAACAGATAATTCCCTTTCTATATTTTTTATTTATTTTCTAATTTTGTCATTGCTGATTTTATATCACCTTTTGCAATGTCATTTAAAACATTCGTTGCGTAAGAAATTGGGTCTGCAATTCTTTTGCTCATCCAACTTACAAATAAATATACAAGTATCAATATGAAAAACAACACTGATGCAATATATATGTAAATATGTGTGAATCCTGTGTTTAAGATGATGCTGATTTCATCAATTTCACTAAGATTTGTGCCAGCACCAATCACCCAATCAAAAGGCTTATAATAAGCGAGTGCCACAATTTTGTCGTTTGGTTGGTCATCGCCAGGGTTTAACCATTTATAATTAATAAGTGACACAGAAGATTCTGGTTGATTGGTAGCTTGTTCAATAATTTTTTGAATAATTAAATTACCATCAGCATCCTTGACATCCCATATATTTTCCCCATCTCTTTTACCATCTTTTGAAATTATATAATAACCCTTCCTTGCTCCACTACCACCTAACACATACATATATCCTGTTTCGCCAATTTTAGTGGCAACGATAGATTTTCTTAGTTTATCGGCAGCACTTAGGGAAACACCAGTAAACAACATACCAATTATTTGACCCTGACCATCTTTGATTGGTTCATATATTGTTAAGTAGTAGTCATTTACAACAAAAGCAGTACCGTAATACTTATTCCCAGATATTACTGTTCTGATTACATGATTGGAACTTCCATCTGGGTTTGTTGCTGGTATAAAAGTGCCTAATGCTCTATTGCCATCATCGTTAACCACATTTGTGGCTACCCTGAGCATATCACCTGCATCGTTCATTTTCTGGAAAATTGTAAAATTGAAATTTTTCTCATTCAAATCATCTACAATTGCTTGATATTCCTTTATAAGTTTAACTTGTCCCAACCAACTGCCTCCAATTGTCATCTTCGGTAACTGAACTGTTGAAACTGCCTTGTTAAACTGATTTACTGCCTCCCAACTAACTTTTTCGGAAGATAATCCAATATTTCCTCTATTGGATATTATTTTTTTATATTGTTTGAGTCTTACCTCCAACAAAGTTGTCAAAACTTGGTCGGCGGTTGCACATGATTGATAAATGGTTTTTACAAGCGCAGTAAGGTTCTCACGAGAGTTTTCCATGATATGTTGAGTAACTTCCTCCGATTTTGCTGAAGATACAATATAAAGAACTAAATAAACAGTAAAAGATATGCTGAATGCTACAATAAGCGTTGTCAGCAAAATTTTAGTTCTAATTCTTGCATTTTTAAACATAATGATACTCCTATAACATTAAATATAATTATATGATTACAAAAATAACAAATTCAATTAAATAGTTGTAAATTAATTTAAATAATCCTTGAAAATGATAAAAAAAAAGACTAAGTATAAATTTAGTCTTTTGTAAATATTAATATATTAAGAAGTTTATTTTTTTACAATCTTCTCTGCTTCAGGAAACAATTGAAGTGCTTTAATTACTTGCTTGTCCATAGAAGAGAAGAATATTTCGTAACGTGCTGCTGTTCCCCAAATAATACTTGCAATAGTACCCTTAATCTCTCCAATAATAAATTCCTTGTCAATATCGTAGTTTTTGTCGTCCCATTTGATATTCTTTGAAATAGCAAGTTTTTTGAAATCATCTATCATTTTGTCTGAAATAACAAAGTCTTTCTTAAACTCTTTAAAATTATTGTTGTATTGGGATTTAATTTTGGTTCCATTATCCAGATTATTATTCACGAATTCATAGAATATACGGTTCATTCTCAATTCAACAGAAAGGTCAGTTAGTGTATCAGTTTTTATAATATAATCAGGAGTGATACCCCCGCCACCTAACACAGTTCTGCCTTTTTTGGTTTTGTACATAGGAATCGAATCCAAATCCACCAAGTTTTTACTTTTTTTGTCTTTTGCTAATTCGGCATCATTTTCTTTTTTAATTTCGGATTTCACTTTCTCGAGAGCATGCTCAATGTTGGCACCTTCCTCTAATTCTAACCTTCCAACTAATTTGCGATAATTTGCTTTATCTTTGTAAGGTCGTTGAATACTACGTCCAGAAGGGGTATAATAGCGTGAAATTGTCAATCGGAATGCAGAGCCATCACCCACTTCGTATTGCCTTTGAACCAGACCTTTGCCAAATGAAGTTGTTCCAACAATCAAGCCTCTATCCAAATCCTGTATAGCGCCCGATACTATTTCACTTGCAGATGCAGAGCCACTATTAACAAGAACTATCAATGGAATTTTACCAAAATTGCCTTCTTTAGAACTTATAAGATATTCATCAAACTCAGGACGTCTTCCTTTTGTATAGACAATAGTGTCACCTTTTTTTAGAAATTCGCTTGCCATATAAAATGCTTGTTGCAAAAATCCACCAGGGTTGCCTCTTAAATCCAAAATTAACTTCTTCATACCTTGTGAACTTAATTTAGTAAGTGCAGAATTTAATTCGTCCATTGTATTAGCTGCAAAGCGGTTTACTTTTATGAAACCAATATCAGAGCCATCAAACATAAATGAAGCGTCAACACTGTATAATGGAATTTTGTCTCTTGTAATATTGAAACTGAGTAACTTGGAGCTATTTCCTCTTTTAATATCAATATTTACTATTGTTCCTTTTGGTCCTTTTAATTTCTTGGGAACATCATTCCTGTCTATTGCAACAGCATTTTCTCCATCAATTTTAATTATTTTATCGCCAGCAAGAATTCCAACACCTTCGCTAGGACCACCAGCAATTGGAGATATTATAACAATTGTGTCGTTTATCATGTCAAATTGAACACCTATACCCTCGAAACTGCCTTGAAAATCCTCCTGAACGTCTTTCATTTCCTCTGCAGTAATATATACTGAATGTGGATCCAATTCGTTGAGCATTCCTCTGATTGCGGATTCGGTCAATTTTTGGGTGTCCACTTCGTCTACGTAGTTCTTAGCCGTTATGCCAAAAACCTTACGATATTTTTCAAATTGGTCATATACATTGTCACCTGATACTAAAGGATTTATAAGAACTCCAATAGCTACCCCTATTAGAATAATTGGTACAATGTAGATTAGCTTTAATTTCATCATAAAACCCTGATAAAATAATATTAAAAAAAACATTAATAGGGAATAATACGATTAAAACCCCATAAAGTTGTAATAAAGTGGATTATTTATTAATATAAAATGATTCAATAAAATATCTACCATCAATTTTTAATGAGTTAAAGTATAAACCTGATGATAGGTTAGAAGTATTTAAATCAATTTCAAAATTTCCTGCTCCGGATAAAGATAAATTATATTTATCAACTACTTCACCATTTGAACTGTATATGACGCCTTGTATTGTTGATGCTTTATTGATATGTATGGTTTGCTTAATTTTACTTTCTGCTGGATTTGGATACATAGAGCTAACAAAATTATCCTCAGAGGTTTCTCCCGCCTCAAAAATTACATTCACTTGACATCTTGATGAGTTCTCAACAAATATTGAGTCCGCCAAACCAGCTAATGCAATTTCCTTATTCAAGCAGTTAAAAGGAATTAATAAAGTATCCAATATAAAATCATCAGAAGCAATGTTTGCTTTGAAACACATTATGAGAGGTTTGGCCTCGCCTTTTTTTATGAGTAGCGGTAATTGATATATGGGTAGAGAAAAATACTTGTTATATTTCATAAATACATCAGTTAAGTTAATATCGAAATTACCGTAATTAAAAATTACAACAGAATCGCAATATTGAATAGCGATTGTCTTGTTTTCAAAATCAAGTTCAAAATAAGATGTGTCTATATTTCTTAACCTGATACCACTCAAGTTGATTGTGAAACCAGGTATAGTATCAAAATAAATTACTTCATACCCAGCAGAATCAATCACTCTAATTTGAAGGTAAGAATCTTGGTAAGGATCAATCACACTCGCTTTTAAATTAACCAGACGCCTAGTGTTAATCAAATCAGTAATTGCAATATTTCTACTATCCTCTATAGAAACTGAAGCAATACCTTTATCTGTTTTTAGAGAGTCAGTAAAAAAAATCTCAATTTCGCTATTACAAGGGTCTTTTTTGGAAGTTAATTTAGGTTCATTTTCATCTTTTGAAGAAAAAATAGATATTGATATAAGGTCTTTTGTCCCACAATCTCCTTGAATAAAAAGAGAATCAGAAAATGTTCCAGACTTATCAACCTGAAAACAAATCTCAAAATTAAATCTTCCGCCTGGTGCCATAATCAACTGGTTTGGCAAATCAGTTATAAATTCGGGTGTATTATTTTTAAATCCTGTTGTTATGAGTGTTTGGGTGAATTTCCCATAGTTAAAAATGGAATATTTAAAGCATTTAGAGTAATTAACTTCCACTGTATCATCAATTTCTAAAATATCGTTAATCTTAAAATCATTTAATTGTTCCAATCCAATTGTAAACCCAGGTATATCTATATCTATATAATTTTGCTGACCGATTGAATCCTTAGCAACAACTCGTACGAAGCCATCTAAATTAGCATTTATTAATTCTGCAGAGAAAGAAACTTCTTGAGGATATGGAGAAAAGGGTTCTACTGTTAAAATAATATTATCAATAGTATTACTCTGAGGATATACTTGTGAAATTTTTTGGTCAATAACAGTTCCCATAGATTTGAAACAGTCGGTATTTGATTGCAATTTTGGAGGTGCAAAATCATCTCTTTTAGTAATAACCCCACTAAAATATCCGTAAGAATTCGCTTCACCATAACCACAAACAAAAAGTCCGAAATTATCGGTGGCAGTAATATCATGAATACCAACAGCAACACTCCTGAAGCCATAGTAGTAATCAGTTCCTACTATTTCACTGAAAATATTTTGATTCAGGGTTTGACCGTCCAACACAACTGAAGAAATTGAATTCTTCTTGACGATTAATGCGATATAATGCTCATTGTAAACAGCATTATAATTAAATCTATTGTATTCGTAAGCTTGAATAGCTATAAATTTATAATTATTGCCGAATTGGTCTATGCTTGGTACTATTTGCATCAAGGGGTCACCCTTCGAGCTTGACTGACTGGTTTGCGAGGTTCTTTTGAAAGCCGTAACGAGAATGGGTGCAGTTGCCTGGATCAACATTGCTTCATTTAAAGGAAGCTCGAGGAATTTACCACGATTAAGAGTACCAGCTGATACTCCATCAATTGTGACTTCTGTATTATCAAATCCAGCCATAATTCTAACTAAATCATTTAAATCTTTTGTTTGAATAGAGGATGGTTGCGGGAATGGAACAGCTATAACATCTAAATTCCATGATTCCAAAGGTGGTATTTGTTCTACTAGATAATCCCTCGATGGTGAACTGCCGAATATATCGAATGGAACAGCAGCTCTCTGATGACCACCAAATAATGCTATGGGTTTGTCACTTTTTACATAAGAACCTGTCAAATCGAGGTTTTCTAAATTTTGTGTTATAGTTGCCTGAACCAAATAGACTTCACCTTCATTAAGGGTTATTTTTTGTTGAATACTGCCATTAAACTTCGTAGGAGCAGAAGGATTAATTTCAATAGTTGTGCTATCTGCGGTTGCAACAACTGCAAATTGAGATGGTGTGCTGCCGTTAGTGCCAAAACTTTCAATCCAACCGCTACTATTATAAGATGATACAAAATGTTCTTTCCCTAATGATTCGTATGGCAATATATTAAAAGATTCGCTTGTTGTTTTAGCTTGACTATGACCATATACAATTACGGGATTGTCGGTTTTTAAATGAAAAGAAATATTGGATATCCTCTCGGAGTTATGTCGCGAAGAAATAACACCTGAAAGATTGTAACCTCTTAAAGCAAAATCGTATGACCTTTTTTTGAATGTATGAATTGTATTTGCTTGAATGATAATAGTATCTGTAAATTGCGAACCAGTATAATTCCTATAATTTATTACAGCTTGCGTTTTTAATTCAGCATAAATAAAAATATAAACAGAATCGCCATATTTTTCTTCAGACTTCTCAGAATTCCAATTATTATGGTAATTAGGCAAGAAGGTGGCAATGAACTCATTTCCCTTCACTTCATTAGCAAAAGTGAAGTTATTTGCAGATAAAAAACATATAAAAAACAATATAGAATAAAATTTCATTTACTTTCTCATAATTTTACTTAAAGATATACGAATCTTATTTTTATTTTTGCAATCTTGAAATAATATTAAATAACAATAAATAAATTAAAATGTTACAATAATAGATGAAAAAACTAACTTATGAAGAATTATTGGCTTTGCACCTCTCGGAAGAAAGCTTGAAAACCGCTGTAAGGCATCCGATTGCTGTAATATTAAGCAACATAAGAAGTTTGTATAATGTAGGCTCGATTTTTCGAACTGCGGATTCTGCCATGATTTCAGAGCTAATTTTATGCGGCTTTACTCCGTGCCCACCACGTAAAGAAATATTAAAAACTGCATTGGGTGCAACTGAAACGGTGCCATGGCGTTATTTTGAAAGTACTGCAGCTGCTATCATAAAATTAAAAAGTGAAGGATGGAATGTCGCTGCTCTGGAATTAACTAATAAAAGTATAGATTATAATTTAATAGCAGCAGAGCACTTTCCATTAGCTATTGTGGCAGGTAACGAAATAACAGGTGTTGATAATGAAGTTCTACAATTATGTGATTTTGCTATAGAATTGCCTATGTATGGCATCAAACATTCATTAAATGTAAGCGTAGCCGTTGGGATTGCCGTTTACAATACTTTAACAAAACTAAATTTAAAAAAATATGAAAAAAATTAGAATAGGTGTACCTAACAACCATATTTATAGTGGTTTAATTAATAATATTGAAGATTGCAAGAAAAATAGAGACATAGAAGTTTTTAGATTGCCCGAAAATCAGGTTAGTAGCCTATTTGCAGACAACAGATTTGATATGGCACTACTAACACCACTTGGATTGGGAAGAATATTCACTAAATCTGATTTCAGAATAGTTCCCACCCGGATATTGGCTTCTAATTCATTTACTGGATTGGCTTCTATAAATATTGCAGGCAACTTAAGAAATATTCATGAGCTCATGGTACCAGAAACCAGTGACTATTGGGTTCAAATAGCCCAAATTTTATTATCAGAAAGATATGGGATATTTCCTAAAATAAAATCCTACAAAAATGCTGTTGAGTTATTGGAAGGAAGCTGTAGTTTTGTTTATAATCACCAGAACTTATCAGGGCAATTGGATGTTAGCGAAGATTGGTTTGAGACTTACGAAATTCCACTCATTTATGGCTTATGGATTGTAAGGAATGAAGAAGAGCCCGAAAATTTAATAGAAATAATCGAAGAAATTGCGGGTAAAGGTATCGAAAATGAAATACAAATAATTGATGAAAAATATGCTGACTATGATAGGCGGGGCAGTATAATTACCAAATGGGATTTGGATATGGAAGAATCTCTTGAACAAATATATCAACTTCTATTTTTTCGCCAACTGATTGATAAATTACCAAGTATTAAACTACTCAACATTTGATTTTGAATAAAAATTCAATTGTTAATGATGCAAAAAGAGTCTCGAATGATTTACCCCGAGACTCTTTGATTACAAGAAATTCAGATATTTAATTATTTGCCAATAAATTGCAAAGAGTAATATTTAGGAGTAAGTTTTTCTCCGGTTGCTTTCTCTATCATATCATTCCAGTCATACTTAGCACCAACTTTGAATACATTCTCAATCAAATATTCGCCAACTTTAGTTTGACCAGTAAAATCTGCATTATTTGGAGAATCAGCAGGTATAATTTTAGTTGTAATTGTATTATATAGCTGTGAAGCCAACAATTCACCCAACAAATAATTATGATAATAGCATGGTGATGTTGCAATATGTATTTTACTTGCCCAATCTGGCAAATTCCTATCAGTAGGTTTTTTTATCATCTGATATTTTTCTGCTAAATCCCACCATAATTTATTTAAATCTTGATCAGGGTTTTCATACATACCTTTTTCAAATCTGTACATCACTTGTGCCCAGCGACTAAAAACCAATTGTTGAGTTTTAAGAATTTTAAAAGCAGTTTCAGATATTTTTTTGGCTTCATCATCACTTATCCCAAGATTTGCTTTAATCCACTCGGGTTTTGAAGCAAATCTACCAAACATCATAGCTATTGCTTCGGTTGTAAAAGTGTGTGCTGGCACCTTTAATGACCAGGGCAGAGTTTCGTCATAATAATTTTCGTAAAGTGCGTGACCAAACTCATGTAACATTGTTTCCATCCATCTTGAATTTGGTTTAACATTCAACAAAGCTCTTATATCTTTTGTTGTTCTGTCAATATTGATACAATATGCGTGCTGGTTTTTATTAGACTTTTCATAAATATCACTATTAGCAACAATTTTATCTATCGGTAAATTGAGTGATTTATAATATTCGATAGTTGATTTAACTATATCGGCATTTTTATAATATTTATCAAAATCAACTTCCCAAATTTGAGGAGCTTCTTGGAAAAAACGATTTTGATAATGCCAAGGCATCAAATTTTCCACTTTTATTTTGTTTCTTTGTGCCAATTTACCATCTATTTCAGTTTTTAATTTAGCAAATTCATCACGGGTCAAATTATCTAATTCGTCAAATAAACTTTCGATCTGGATTGGATCTTGAAATGATAACTTCAGGCTCATTTCATGATAATTATTAAAGCCTAATTTTTTAGCTACTTCGTTTCTTTTCTTAACAATATTGATTATATCTTTTTCAACTACAGTGCCTATTTTCTTGTGTGCTTCCCAAACTCCCTGTAATTCAGCCTGATTAGTAGATTTCTTTAAAATATCCTCTACATCGTTATCGGAATATTCCTTACCGTTATAATTTGCTCTGAATTTGGAATACTTTCCCTCAATATCAGATGTCATTTTAGAAATTTCATTCAATAAAACAGTATCGGCTTGTTTAGAAAGGAACTCATTATATAAAACATCCAATCTGCGTTTTTGAATAGGGTCAGTTACAATATTTTGGTCTTTGTAATTTTTAAGTATATTATAAAGATTAGGTTGTGAAATCAGTCCATTGTATGACATTTCAAGAGCTGATACTTTGTTCCAGTTATCATCATTTGAATTAATTGATGCCTCGAAATATGCAGTGTACCAAGGTATAGAAAGGTCCTTCATTTGAGTCTCGATACTGTCTGCAAATTTGATAAAGTCCCCTTCGGTCAATTTTGCCTCCTGTTTTTGAGTATTACAAGCAAATAAAAATGAAGCTGTTACAGCTAATAAAACAAAAAGATATGTTTTCATATCAAACACCTAAAAAAATGAATAAGAATATATCCAAAAGTATAAATTAATTTCGTTCCAAGTCTATATAAATAAAAAAAATGGACAAAAATGCCCATTTAATTTTTTTTATATTTTTTTTTACCTAGACTTATTTGCATTTTCTTTAAGCATTGTATATAAGCCTTTTTTGTCAAGGGTTCTAAAAGCTTTTGCAGTAGCTTTGATAGTTATCCAACGATTTTCTTCAGGAACCCAAACTTTTTTGGTCTGTAAATTTGGTAAAAAACGTCTTTTAGTTTTATTATGTGCATGGGAAACGTTGTTTCCAACCATTGGTCCTGTGCCAGTTAATTCACAAATTCTTGCCATTTTAATCCTCGAGAATAATTTTTTTCATAAAAAACAAAAATAACACTTTTTTTCATTATAAAAAAATGATAGCTTTTTTTTTATTTTTCATGAAAACATTTGTATCTTTTCAGGATATTATTCGTTAATACATTTTTGAATGTTACGAAAAAGGAAAATTATGTTAAAAAGAATTCTTTTACTACTCGCCATTGTATTTATTTTGCCTAATATTAGCTTTGCTGAAGATCCTTATCAAATTCTTGATAAATATCTTGAAATAACTAAATCAAACTTTAGAAGAGATTCAATTACTACTTTAAAGTTTACTTTAGTCACAAACGCTACTAATCCAATGACTAATCAAAGTATGGCTGCAACTGTAAAATATTGGTACAAAAAAGATAGCTCCTACAGAATTGAACAAGAAGCAATGGGACAAAAGACCAAAATTGGTTTTGATGGCAAATCATTGTGGTGGACTAATCCTCAGCAGGGTGGCAAATTAGAAGAAGTTCCAAGTACTTACCGTGACCAAGTTTTAGCTCAAATTATTGGCGAAAATATACTTGGTGGGGGTATGTCAAAAAACCGGGATAGTATAAAACTGGAATTTGTAGCAAAAGAAACCTTAGATGAGAAGGAGTGCTTTAAAATTAAGATATTGGGTAATGAAGATGACAAAGTTGCATTCCTATATTTTGATGCCCTGACAGGTTTGATGTATCAATATGAGATTGATACACCACAGGGTAAATATTATAGAAAAACAAAACAAGTTACCAAGTCCGCCGGATATTTTTTCCCTCTAAAGGTTGAAGAGTGGTTGGGTGATAAAAAGGTAAGTGATAAAACATATCAGTCGATAAGTGTAAATCCAAAAATTGACGATAGATTTTTTGCTATGCCCGCTAATGAATAAAATTGGGTAGAGAAACTTATTAAACGAATTTATTATTACAATAAATTCGTTTTTTTTTTGTTTATTGCCTTTTATAAAAAAGATATTTAATGAAATCAATGGAGAAATTTTAATGAGAATTGATGTTGTTATGCCAAAGATGGGTGAATCTCTTCAAGAAGGTACAATTACAAAATGGATTAAAAAAGTGGGTGATGTAATTGAACGTGACGAGATGATTTTGGAAATCTCAACTGATAAAGTAGATACCGAAGTTCCCGCTCCAAATTCTGGCATACTTACCGATATATTAGTACCAGAAGGCGCAACAGTAGAGGTTGGTACTGCAATTGCAATTATCGAAACCGAAGCTAACCTTGCAAAAATACATGTCGTAGAGACTAAACCGGAACCAGTGGTAGAAAAAATTACTGAAGAACCAATTATAGTGCAAAATGTTACTCCTTCCAAAGTATCAGTTGCTGATACCAATAATTTAATTGAAGTTGTCATGCCAAAAATGGGCGAATCTTTACAAGAAGGTACTGTAACTAAATGGCTCAAAAAAGTGGGAGATGCTATCGAACGTGATGAGATGATTTTGGAAATCTCCACAGATAAAGTAGATACCGAAGTTCCTGCACCAGTTAGTGGTTTTTTAGTTGAAATATTAGTGAATGAGGGTGAAACTGTAGAAGTTGGGACAAGCATAGCAAAAATATCTTCCAATATAACATCTGTAGCTCCAACTACTCAACAATCTACTTTAGAACCAGAATTAACAAAATCAATTGCCGAACCTACAAAGGAGATTGTTGTATCAAATATAAAATCTGACGTCGAAATTTTGTCGCATGGTACCAAAGAAATTCCATCAAGATACAATGATAAATTTTTCTCCCCTTTAGTTAGACAGATAGCCCAAGAAAATGGTATTTACTTGGAAGAACTTGTTAAATTAAATGGAAATGGCATTGATGGTAGAATTAACAAAGAAGATTTACTTAAATATATTGAAACTCGAAAATCAACCCCAGTTATAGAAAAATCTGTACCTGCAGCAAAACCAGAACCAGCCAAGGTAACAGCAGCTCAGCACGCTACTGCTCCATTACCTGCTAAACCTTCATCAGTGTCGATTCCAACAGGCAACGATGTGGAAATAATACCTATGGATAGAATCAGGCAACTAATTTCTGACCACATGACTTATTCAAAACATACTTCCGCCCATGTTACCAGTGTTACCGAAGTTGATGTAACTGATATAGTAAATTTCAGGAATAAATTTAAAGATGCTTTCGAAAAGAAAGAAAACTTCAAATTAACGTTTACTCCATTCTTCGCCCAAGCTGTTATAAATGCCATTCGTCAATTCCCAATGGTTAACATTAGTGTTGATGGAAAAAATATAATTAGGCACAAACGCATTAATTTAGGTTTTGCAACAGCACTACCTGATGGAAATCTCATCGTGCCAGTTATTAAAAGCTCAGAAATGCTTAATCTGACAGGTGTTGCACGGTCAATATATGACTTGTCAACCAGGGCAAGAAGTAAAAAGTTAATCCCAGATGATATTCAAGGTGGAACTGTTACATTAACGAATGTTGGGACTTTCGGTACATTATTTGGGACACCAGTTATCAATCAACCTCAAGTTGCAATTTTTGGCGTTGGTGCAATCAAGAAACGCCCTGTTGTAAAAGAAATTGAAGGGAACGATTTGATATTAGTCCGTCACATGATGTATATTTCTATCACTTACGACCATAGAGTAATTGACGGGATGCTTGCTGGACAGACACTATCAGCATTTGCCAAAGGCTTGGAAAATATGAATGAGAAAACAATAGTATTATAAGATTGAATCAAATTTCTTTTTAAAAAGCTGCCTCTAATGGGGGCAGCTTTTTTACATTAATTTACTTAAAATTGACGAGACCAACTCTTAAAAGCAATTATGATTATAAATAATATGTGCCAGTGAATCTCAATTTTGAAATCTGAACAAACTCCACTTTCTAATAAAAAATAAAATAATTTAACCATAAATGGAATTTCTTTAAAAAAATCATTTATTTGTTTGTTTTTCTTGATAATGTTTATTAAATTTGACAAATTGTTTGTTAACCTAAGAAAAAGGTTTTAAATGAAAACTTCTAAGACAATTCTAAAATTATTTTTTACAGGATTCTTTTTGGCATTTTGTTTAACATCCTTAACACAATGCCCCATCGAAAATCCTACAACACCAGCAGATGAACCTGCTAAAGAAACGGAAGCAACAAAGAAGTTTAGCCAAACAGTCATTTCAGCTTTTCAGAGCGGTGACAAGCAAAAGGTCATCGACCTAATGTATGATGAGTACAAGGATATTTACGGTAAACAACTTGAGGCGTCAACAGCAAGAATGACTGATTTTGCAGCAGCATTAGAAAATAGGAAAATTATATTAGCAAACGAACTTTATGCAGAATATGAACTTACAGTCAATGGTATAACCTTTACAATTGCTTACTCCAACGAGGGAGATGGTATTTGGAAACTTGAAAGATTTTAAAGGGTAATAAATAATGAAAAACAAATACTTAATAGTAGTCTTATTTGGATTTATTTCATATTTTGCGATATATTTTGCCATATTTGGTTACGGAAATGTTAAAGCCCATCCTTCTATAAATGGTGCTATTGTTGAAAAGTTCAACAAATTAATGAACAATGCAAATACCAGACCCCAAAAGTTTGATAAATATGAATTCAAATTTGACAGTGATAACGAATTATTTAAGGGAAAGGCAATTACTAATTCTGGTTTTTTTGCAGCTACTACAGGGCAATCCGAAGAATCAAAATCACTTGCGGAATGGATCAAACATGGTGGTTATTCTGCCGATGAACCGGAAATACCTGCTTCAGTACGGCATTTCTACGATCCAATTGGGTTATCAAACGGTAAAAAATATTTAACAAATAATGGCACTTGGTGGGAGGGAGCATATCCCAATCCGAGTACTGATGCTATAGAATGGGCTTTGGGGGATACTCAGAACGGTTCTTCAAATTTGTGGTCGCTCGAAGTAGGAAAAACTAATATGTATCTTGCACTTTCAAACAAAGATTCTAATGAGAGGAAAGCATATTTAGCAAAAGCATTCCGATGTATTGGTGAAGTTTTGCATAATACTGGAGATATGGGATGCCCTCCTCATGTACGTAACGACAGTCACGCTTCACCAATTGGTTTTTCTTTTGGGCAAGGTAGATTTATGGGCAGTCCCGACCCTTATGAAGAGTATTTAGTTGATAATTGTGGTGAGACATATAAAGATAATTTAGCTGATGATGAACTTAGCACTTACTTTAAAGAAGCCTCTACCATTAGGTCCATCAATGTGAAACTTGCCCAATACACAAATAAAAATTTCTTCACAAAGGAAACAATAAATGGATTCGTAGAGGATATATATCTAAAATCACCGATTAACAAAGATGGAAATTATCCAAATCCAAGACTTGAGAATTTAGATTACAATAAAGAGAATTACACTTTTACAAAGCAATTTCCAAGTGGCAATTTTGTAATTCTCTGTAAAGATTATTCTTTTTTCTCATTAAAAGGTAGAGGATATCCTTATGTTGATTTAGCATCTGTTAAAACCCAAGCCCGCGAACTGATACCTGCTGTTATTTCTGCTGGAGTTAATGTGATGCGGCTATTCATACCCCATTTAAGAATTGAACTGGCTGATGTAGATATTTTATCAGATACTATGGAAATTAAGGTTATTCACGAAACTGATATTGAATATCCAAATAAAATTTATTATCAAGGAAAAATGCATTTCAAATTAAATGGTAAAGTTCATGACTCAACACTTGTATTTGATGAAAAAATGAAAGGAACTTTTAAAGGTGTTTTACCGTTTATTACAAAAGATGGAGACAAACTTGAAGCATTTATTGATTTATCATCAATCGTAATAAATTGTGATAAAGAAGTCGTTTTGAAAATGGATCCTTTATGGGGTATTTGGTATGTCAGAGAAACTCTTGAAGAGTCAAATGACCCTGCTGCACCCAAAGCTGGAACTGTTTTTGACGGAACAAAATTCTTTGCTGTCCTCAAAACTGGAATGATTAAGATAACTAACCTTGATGGAAGCGGTTTGATGCAACTTAATCACCAAAGAAACGGATTATCGTTTATAATTTCAGGTTCTAACTCAACCAATACTTATAATCAAACGGGTAGTGTTTCAGTTGACCAGGAAAGCTGGTCTGCACAAACGAAATCAACTTATAAAGAAGGTTCCGGCAGTAATCAGGTTGAATATTTCAGGAATTATACATCTTCTGGCAGCAGAAATAAATTTAATTCTAAGCAAAATCCCAACGGAAAAAATATCCTAAATAGTAAATTGAGCTATGATTTAAGGAGGGAATAATTTTTCATGTGGAGAATACAATATTAATTTGAAAAGTTGTGTTTGGCTAAATACAATTTTACCATTCCTCCGATGATTGATTTATATCGGATGTTAAAATAGAATAAAAAAAATTGAAAATATTGATGGAGTTACTTTGATGAACAAGATTTTATTTCTTTTGATATTAATGGGTATTGTAGCCTGTAAAGAGGACAATCCTGTCAATAATAATAACGACAAAGTTGTTTATGAGAACTTACTTGAGCCTTCAAATTCAGTTCAAACTATTGAAACTATTGATGGCATTAAAATCATAATACCAGCGGCAGCATTGCAGAGTAGTTTGAACTTGAAAATAACAAAATTAGCTTCTCCACCATCCTTGAACGATGCTACTATCAAGATTGGTTCTAATGTTTTTAAATTAGAACT
>CAYUZZ010000004.1:0-20464 GCA_964449505.1 uncultured Hyphomicrobiales bacterium
TAATAAGACTGCAGTTTTCATAATTATTCTACTAATGTACCAAATAAAGTAGCCGATGTGGAATCGTTAATAATACATCTAATTGTGTCGCCCGTTTGATGCAAACCATCATAATTATCAAATATTACTACCTTATTGGTATCGGTTCTGCCCTGCCATTGCATTTTGTTTTTTTTACTTGAGCCCTCTACCAGAACTTCGTGAATTTTCCCATGCTCCCTTTGGTTATTTTCCTTTGAGATGCGGCTCTGCAATTCAATTATTTCGGCAAGGCGTCTTTTTTTTACATCCAACGTTACATTATCTTCCATCATATATGCTTTGGTGCGAGAACGTGGAGAGTAATTGAACATGTAAGCCCCATCGTAACGCACTTCTTCCATCAAATCCAAGGTGAATTGGTGGTCTGCTTCGGTCTCATTTGGGAATCCCGATATTATATCGGTGGAAAGGGCACAATAAGGAATTAATTCCTTTATTTTTCTGATTCTCTCCTTATAATGAGCGATGGAATAATGACGGTTCATCATTTCCAATACAGCATCCGAACCGGACTGAACAGGCAAATGTATGTAGTTGCATATATTTTTATATTCCGCCATTGTTTCTATTAATTCATCTGTCATGTCATAGGGGTGCGAGGTAGTATAGCGTATCCTCATTTCGGGAACCGCATCGGCACAATGCCTCAATAAATTAGTAAAATCAATTTTATTATCATAATCTATATAACTATTTACGTTTTGCCCAAGTAAAGTAACCTCTTTGAAACCTTGTTCCCACAGTTCGCCAATTTCCTTGATGATAGTTCTGGAGGGTTTTGATCTTTCTCTTCCACGAGTATAGGGTACAACGCAATAAGTGCAATATTTGTCACAGCCACGCATAATAGAAATCCAAGCACTAATTCCCTGAGTACGCAGTGGAATAATGTCTTCGTAGGTTTCCACACGGCTTAATTTTACAGCAATACCTGATTCACCGTCAAAAGCTTGGTCGAGTAATTCTGGTACTTTGCGGTATTCATCAGGACCAACAACTATTGAAACTAAATCATTTTGTCCAACCAATTTACCACGTAATCTTTCTGCCATGCAACCAAGAATTCCAACTACCAATTTGGAATTCTTTTTTTGATAATGACGCAAGTGTTTTAACCTTTTGAAAATTTTTGCCTCTGCATTATCTCTTACCGAGCAAGTGTTGAGTAAAATTACGTCACTATTCTCTATTTTGTCAGTGATTCCATAACCACTTTTTGCGATAATTCCTGCAACAATTTCCGAATCGTTAACATTCATTTGGCAGCCATAAGTTTCTATGTAAACATATCTGCCATTATTTGTAAAATCTTTAAGCAAGGGTTCAGTCTGACTAACAATATCACCATCAGACCTCATGCTTAATACCGGTATTTCTTTCAACATATTTATATTTATTTAAAATTTACAAGAATAATATTATTATCAAAGATAATTATGTATATGATTTCTTCGTAGAAAATCCACAATATCCTGAACTTTTTCGGATTCGCCTCTCTTACAGATCAAAATGGCATCGCCGGAATCTACAACTATCAAATCTTCCAAACCAATTAATGCAATCAATTTTCCGTTAGAATTAATAAAGCAATTTTTGTTATCAATAGATACCACGTCGCCCTCTATAACGTTATTATTGGCATCTTTCATTTGGATTCGGTGCAATTCATCCCAATTACCCAAATCACTCCAACTGAATGATGATTTAACACAGTGAACATTGGTTGCTTTTTCTAAGATACCATAATCGAGTGAAATAGAATTAATTTGTTTATATAATAATTTCAAAGATTCAACATAATTAGGAATACCAAAAATAGAATCGAGGTCGCTGAATTTTTCGGCATACTCCGGTAAGTAGTTGGCAAGTGCATTTTGGAAAGTAGGTATTTTCCAAACAAAGATACCACTGTTCCACAGAAAATCACCAGATTCGAGAAATCTTTGAGCTGTACCGGCGTCAGGTTTTTCGGCAAATGTCATACAATCAAATACGCTATTGCCGTTTATATTAGCTTTTGGATGACTCAGTTGCACTTGAATATAGCCAAACTGAGTTTCTGCACGGGTTGGTTTAATCCCAATAGTTACTATTGATGATAATTTTTCTGCTGCTTCGAAGGCAATATCCAAACTATTATAAAACTCACCTGCATTACTTATAATGTGGTCGGAAGGAAACACCGCAAAAAGTGATTCAGGATCTGCACCTCTGTGAAGTAGGTAACGAACCGCAAGAGCTGTTGCTGGTGAAGTATTTCTTCCGAATGGTTCAAATATAATATTGCTATCTGCAACATCGGGTAGTTGTTGTTTAATGATTGAACGGTGGTCGTAACTTGTAACGAAATATATGTGTTCTTTGGGGAAATAATTTTTCAGTCTTTCATAAGTATTTTGTATGCAGGTACCTTCGCCAACCATGTGAGTAAATTGCTTCGGACTGCTCTCAGTACTTTTGGGCCAAAATTTAGTGCCAAGACCTCCAGCCAATACTATTGCAAATTTATACATTTTAATTCCTGCAAATTTATTTTAAAATTTTTCATTACGATTAACGATAGACGGAGATTTAGTATTTTTAATTATTATTAAGAAACTTTTAACCAATAAATATATTGAAAAAGTTACTATCAGCACAGCCCAAATCCAATATGGCAGGAATAAATTCTCTGCAATTACTTGGGTGTCCGACATATTTCTTGTCCCACCAACAATTGCCCCGCTCGAAAATAAATATCCAATACTAAGATATAAACTAGCGAATGCTTGTATTCCAATAAATTGAACTGTTAACTGCTTAAATTTAATATTACCCTTTATCGCAATTATAAAAAAAACTACAGAAAAAATCAGCGATATAAAGAAACCGAAACCAATAATGGGACGAACCCAAATTACGGTAGATAATAAAATTGTAATTGCCAAGGTATAAAGTAATACCATTGTTACTTTATTGTTGGTGCTACTGACTAAGAATATACTGCCAATTATAGTTGGTCCTATGGGTCCGGCTGCTGCAACCAAGGCATTACCGATTGGACCGAGAAATAGTGAACTATAGCTAAATTCAGCGTAACCTGAACCATCAGGAAATAGGACTAATCTATGGAAATCTCCACCCAAAATTATGGCAGTCAAACCATGTGAAAATTCATGGAACCAAGTTCCCAAAATCATAAATGGATACAATATATAATATCCCTCGGGTATATTCAGTACAACAACTGTTATTATGCCAAATAATGAAATCATTAAGATAGATTTATATTCATAATTAACTAAGCTCATTCTTTATTCTTCTCCTATTTAATGTTATTTCGACAGCACCATTAATTGCCTCGAGTGTACTCTGGTAATTTGCAATTCCTTTGCCAGCAATGGCAAAGGCAGTACCATGGTCAGGGCTAGTTCTTACGATAGGTAAACCAGCCGTAAAATTAACACCATTACCAAGCGAGGACATTTTGAGGGGAATTAATCCCTGGTCGTGATACATCGCCAAAATTGCAGAGTACTTCAAATGTTCGCTATGAGCAAAAAAACCATCGGCTGGAAATGGACCATCTAAATTTATTCCCAAATCTTTGGCTGCCTTGATAGCAGGTATAATTGAATTAATTTCTTCTTCGCCGATATTGCCATTTTCGCCCGCATGAGGATTTAACCCCAACACAGCAATTGACGGCAATGTACCGAAATCATTTATTAAACTATTATATACTTGAATAAGACGTTCAATAATTTGATTAGTTGAAATGCTTGAAGATACCTTCGAGATAGGGATGTGAATGGTTTGCAAAGCCACTCGGAATGATTTGTAATAAAGTAGCATCAGGGGATTTACAACACCACACATATCTGCAATGTATTCTGTATGACCGGGGAATGAAAATCCAGCAAGGTAACAACTTTCCTTTGAAATAGGCAAAGTGACCATGCAATCAGTTTTGTTGACTATCAAATCGAGTGTGCACTGACGAATTGCATCTATTGCTATTCTACCAAAATTCGAGTCGATTCTTCCGAAATTTACATCAGAATTATTGCCGCAATTAACTATTTCTACTGCTTTATTGCTAACAATAAGATTTTTATCAATAATTTGATACTCGTTATTGCTTAGAATACATTTATTTAAGTAATCAAAAATCGAATATTCATTACCATATAATACATATTCATTGCCACTACTTCCATCATTATTGATTGCTTTCACAAAACATTCCAAACCAATGCCATTCAAATCACCACAACTAACACCTATTTTCATTCCTTTACACCGTATTTTTTCTTAAAATAATAATAAAATGGAATCCCTACCAAAGTCAAAATCAAACCAAAACTGGAGTTAATTATTTCAGTTTTACCAGTCATGTAATTATTAATATCTTCATATAAAGTTAGAATAACAAAGCTAAAGGCAAATATAACAAATATAGCAGGTACCCACGGATAACCTGGAACTTTGTATGGGCGGGGTGTATCAGGCATCTTTTTTCTAAGAATAAACAGACCCAAAGCCCCAAATGCGTAAAATATCCAGCTCACAAAAATCAACATATCGGTAAGGTCGTCAAATGAACCACTAAAAACGAGCACAGACGACCAAACAGCCTGTAAAATAAGAGCATTAGCAGGAGTATTGTATTTGGGATGAATATCGCCAATAGTTTTAAAAAACATATTATTTTTGGACATAGAATAATATACACGAGCACTTACCATTATAGTACCATTAGAAGTACCAAAAGTGGAAATCATTACCAATGCAGCAACAATAGCACCGCCCATGCCACCAATGGCACGGTCTGCCATATCGGCTGCCACCAATTTAGAACCCGCCATTTCGTTAATTGGCAACACATACAAATATGCCAAATTGATTAAAATATAAACCAAAATTACAATTGCAGTACCTGCGATCAGGGCTATAGGTATGTTTTTTTGTGGAGATTTTACTTCACCGGATATATAGGTAATATTGTTCCAACCGTCGTATGCCCAAAATGCTGCCGATAAAGCCAACACCACCGCACCAATAGTACTATAGGATATTCCAGTATATTGAGGTAAATCGTTTACAAAATTAGCAGAACTTCCACCACTATAAATAAATCCAAATGTAACTAAAATTAAAATAGCCACCACTTTTACCACAGTCATAATATCCGCAACAATCCCACCATACTTGATGCCAAAATAATTAACCCCAGATAAAAACAATATGGTGAATATGGTTAGTGATTTGACACCTATATCTCTCAGTGGATATATCCAACCAACAAATGGCATATACAACCTGAAAGCTTGCTCTATTTCGACCGAAAATCGTGGCAAAGTAAAAAAGTATTCAGTATATTCAGCAAACACGTAAGTAATCGAAGCAATTGATGCGGTTTGAATTACCGCAAGGATAGACCACCCATATATGTATGCTGATAAATTACCATACATTTTCTTGAAATATATGAATTGTCCACCAGTTTCGGGTATAATAGAGGCAACTTCGGCATTAGAGAGGGCGCCAAACAAGGTAATTACTCCAGCCAATACCCAAACAAATATTAATAGCTCAGGAGAACCAAGTAAACTAGCCATTACTGCCGGTTTCTTGAAAATTCCCGAGCCTATTACTGCACCTACCACAATCGCAAGGACTGTAAACAAACCCAAACGTTTCACTAAATTGCTATTTTTATTTTGCATTAAATTTATTGTTATGCTAATTTAAAAAAAACTAAAATAAAAAAAGAATTGTTAAATTGTGAAGAAGTTACAAAAAATCAACTATTTCGTTATTTTTTTATAAATTACTTTTTTTTCATTATTTATTTTAATAAATTTGCAACATATTTAAAATTAGTATAGGAATTGATATGAAAAAACTATTCACACTTATCGGTTTTATTTTTTTACTTGGCACTTTTTATGCCTTAGCTCAGGAAACAACAATTGAGCCAGAAAAATATCCATATTATAAGGATAAATACGAATATACACTCGAACTACCTTTCGATCAGGTTTGGGAATCTGCTATCAAATCTATAGAGGAAATTAATTGTCAGATTATCAGCAAGCATTCCAAACAAGATGATAATGGTTTGTACAAAGGAAAATTAGAATCAGACTTTTGTATCTTTGCTGTGGGCGATACTGCTTGGCAGAACTTTAAATACTATGCCATGGAGCCTCCTTTTATTAGGGGTGGTGTATGGGTATCGGGGAGATTCCAATATAAAATTATTGTGAAAGAAGAGGAAAACGGCTCTACTTATATAAGAATAATAGGAGAAGTTAGCGGATTTGAAACTCATGTGACCGATAAAGTACATTTTTTCAAATCAAATGGCTTCAAAGAAACTATGTTTATCGAAAGAATTAAGAAAAATTTGGGCTTGTCATACGAGATAAAGGAGGGATAATATGCGAACTATCTTATTCCTGTTAATTTTGATACATGGTTCAATACATATTTTGGGCTTCTTGAAGGCTTATAGAATAATAAAGGTAGATAATATTACTAAAGAAATCTCAGTAGCCATTGGGACTGTTTGGTTAATTACTTTTTGCCTGTTAATTGTTTCATCATTGGTTTATATTAGCGATAATAGAGTTTGGGTTATTCCCTGTTTTGTAGGTATTTTGATTTCCCAGATATTAATTATTAAAAATTGGACAGATGCTAAATTTGGCACATTACCCAATTTAGTTATATTGATAGTACTTATTATTACTTTTTCTACAGAAATTTTCAACGAAAATGTGGCAGAAGATATGACCAAAATAATTAGTGGCAAAATCCCAGATTTTAAAAAAGTGCTCACTAATGATGACATTAAAAATCTGCCATATCCTGTGAAAACTTGGATAATCAAATCAGGAGCAATCGGAAAGCCTTATTCACAATACTGTAAAGTTAGTCAATCCATCGAGATGAAAACTAAACAGGGTCAGAATGATTGGTTAAATGCCAAAGCCGTCCAGTATTTTAATTTTATTAAGCCATCTTTTATTTGGAAGATTAATATGGATGTCTTCCCATTGATAAATGTTCTCGGAAAAGATAAATTTGTTGATGGAAAGGGCAGTATGCAGATCAAACTTTTTGGTCTTGTTAATATGGTTGATGAGACTGGTGAAAAAATCGACGAAGCAAGTTTAACCAGATTTCTTGCAGAAATGTCTTGGTTCCCATCTACAATGATTAATCCATATATAAATTGGGAATATATTGATTCGTTAAGTGCACTTGCCAAAATGGATTACAAGGGTACAAAAGGCGAGGCTATGTATTATTTTGATAAGACTGGCTCATTAATCAAAATCATTGCAAATAGATATATGAGTAATGAACCAAATAGCAAGAAAAAAGTGTGGCAAATTGAATTTAAAGATGAGAAAGATTTTTCGGGTACTACTTTACCTTCAATGTCTGAGGTGAGTTGGATACTTGACGACGGAAAATGGACTTGGCTAAGAGTTAGCTTATCATCAGTGGAGAATTTTAATCCAGTAGAGAGGCTTTCCCTGATGCTTTCAGAAGACCGTTAGATGTTAAATTATAAATGGATGCTAATTGACTGACTTTTACCTGAATTTAATATTGATGATAGTTGCAATATCATTATTGTATCTTGGAGCTGATAGACTCAGCTCTGGTATTTTATCTGTTGCCTACAAGATAGGTCTAAAACCTTTTTTATTAGTGTTTACAGTGCTATCATTAGGCGTGGGCTCTCCAGAAATAAGTTTAAATTTTCTATCAACAATCAAAAGCAACGGTAACTTTACAATTGCCGGTATTATTGGCGCTAATATAATTAATTTAACATTGATTCTTGGTATAGCATCTATTATTAAACCCATCAGGATTAATATGTCGGTTATAAAAACCGATGCCCTGATACTTATATTTTCTACACTTTTATTTATAACCTTGTTACTTGATGGAGAAATAAGCAAAGTTGACGCTATTATTTTATTTTTTGGGTTTACTATATATATAATTGTAATATCAAAAAAAGCTTTACAAGAAAGGGTGAATGATAAAAGTATATCAGAATCAATCAGACTAACAAAACATAATCTATGGGTAGATTTCTTGTACATTTCCGTCGCTATTATATTATTAATATGGTCGTCCCTTCAATTAATCAATCAAACATCATTTTTAGTAGAAATAACTGGCATCAGCAGAACTTTAGTAACGCTTACCATATTAGCCGCAATTAGCTCACTACCAGAATTAATATTTTCGATAATTGCCCTGCGGAAAAATGAAAGCGATATAACGATGGCAACTCTTATTAGCTCAAGTATTTTCAATATATTATTCGTAACCAGTATAATAGCATTCGTTAGCCCTGTTACAAAGGGTGAAATAAAATTTGCCGATATGTCGATATTGCTGCTATCAGCAGCAATTGTATTTCCAATAAGCAAGATAGCATATACAATAGAACGCAAAGAAGGACTAATTTTACTTACTGTATATTTTATATATTTATATATTTTAATAATGAGAATTTAAAAAAAATTTTATCATTTGGAAAAAAGATATTATATTAAAAATCAAATAAAATTACAATTCCACAAAACTAAATTTGCTTAAATCCTTTTTATTTAGTACTTTTGTAATCCTAATTCGTTCTTTAATATAAACTAATGGGTAACTATGGCAGTTACAACGACTACAAAAAAGCGAACTCGCAGAGCCAAGTATATTGTGCTCTACAATCAGTTTCTAATGAAAGAAACTAAACATGAATTGATAGGGGAGCCTATCGAAACAGCCGAAGGTAGGCAACAATGGGCAAGATGCACCAGAAGTCGCCATTCACAGCTTGTTAATCTCGATGCAATCGAGTCAGAAGCTGATAAATCAAAGGCTGTAGTTCATATTACCAGAGAAGATGCTAAAAAGTATTCCCCACGTGATGAGTATAAAATTGGCGATATTATTTTCCATTCTGTATGGGATGATGTGGGAATAGTACGTGCCAAAGAAGTAACAAGCAATGGGGGACATGCTATTATCGTGCAATTCGAAAGAAGTGCCGAAAAACGTTTAATTGAAAATCTTTCTAATTAATACATAAGAAATAAACAAAAGGAGGTGAATAGTAATGATCGGCGTAACATTACAAATGAATGAAAACATTGACCGCGCACTAAAACGCTTCAAAAAGAAATATGAACGTTCTGGAGTACTCCGTGAATTCAAAAAAAGAACTGCTTTCGTTAAACCTTCTATCGAAAAAAGAATGGCACGTATTAAAGCTGCTCGAAGACAATACCGTAGTAATATGGAAGATTAATACTCCTGAATTTACAAAAAAAGAATTGACTCCCCCTAAAAAGGGAGTTTTTTTATATATAAACTGGTTGTTAAAGATGGGTTAATATCTTATCAAGAATTAGCTTTCGCTATATATAATTTTCAAAAGAATAAAATGATATGTTAGATTTAACTATTTAAGTTTATGAAAAATAATACACTTATAACGTTTTAAAGTTTTATTATTATGTGAATATTATTTATTTTTAACATTAGATTATGTTACAAAATGTTAAATAAAACTTAAACTTTTCACAGAAAAGGGAGATAAAAAGTATGATTACGAAAAAATATGCGACAATTGACGGGAACGAAGCCGCAGCTTATGTGATGTATCGAGTTAATGAAGTATGCGCCATTTATCCCATCACACCTTCATCTAATATGGGTGAATGGGCAGATGAATGGGCTGCAAAAGGCATCAAAAATATTTGGGGGAGTGTTCCATCGGTTTGTGAAATGCAGTCGGAAGGGGGCGCAGCAGGTGCCGTGCATGGCTCGTTGCAGGCAGGTGCACTTACCACCACATTCACTGCTTCACAGGGACTACTGCTTAAAATACCAAATATGTTTAAGATTGCTGGCGAGCTAACATCTACTGTATTTAACATCACAGCTAGATCTATTGCCACACACGCACTTTCAATTTTTGGTGACCACAGTGATATTATGGCTGCACGCTCTACAGGTTTTGCATTCCTGGGGTCAAATTCTGTTCAGGAAGTAATGGATATGGCTCTGATAGCACAGGCATCAACACTTGAATCACGTTTGCCGTTTTTGCACTTTTTTGATGGATTCCGTACATCACACGAAGTTGCAAAAATAGAACTTATTCCAGATGATGTAATGAAAGAAATGATAAACGATGATTTGGTTACAGCTCACCGCTTACGTTCCATATCACCTGATCACCCAATAATGAGAGGAACAGCACAGAACCCAGATGTATTCTTCCAAAATAGGGAAGCAGCAAATCAATATTATATTGATTGTCCTGATATTGTGCAAAAACAAATGGATAAATTTGCCACATTGACTGGAAGAAAATATAGTTTATTTGAATATGTAGGAGCCAAAGATGCTGAGTATGTTATTGTATCGATGGCTTCAAGCTGCGAAACAATAGAATCGACAATCAATTATTTAAATAAAAATGGATATAAAGTAGGCTTAATTAAAGTTAGACTTTACAGACCATTAGATATAAAAAGATTAATGGAAGCAATTCCTGCAAGTACCAAAAAAATTGCCGTATTGGACAGAACTAAAGAACCCGGAGCCAACGGTGAACCTCTCTATCTTGATGTAGTGAATGCAATACGCGAAGGATTGGATTTTGGTTATGGCGAAATGAAAAATAATCCTGTGATTGTAGGTGGACGCTACGGCTTATCATCAAAAGAATTTACACCCGCGATGGTTAAGGCTGTTTACGATAATCTTGGAACAGATAAACCAAAAAATCATTTTACTATTGGTATCAATGATAATGTTACATTTACAAGTCTTGATTTTGATATAACATTCGACATTGAACCCGATAGCGTATTTCGTGGTTTGTTCTATGGATTGGGTTCCGATGGAACGGTTGGTGCTAACAAGAACTCAATTAAAATTATTGGAGACTACACAGATTACTATGCTCAGGGTTACTTCGTTTATGATTCAAAGAAAGCAGGTGCACTTACAGTATCACATTTACGTTTTGGTCCAGAACCAATTCAGTCACCATACTTGATTTACAAATCAAACTTTGTGGGAGTACACCAAACCGTATTCCTCGAAAAATTCGACCTTGTAGGCAGTTTGGCTGATGGCGGAACATTCCTTATTAATACCCCATTACAAGGCGAAGCAGTATGGAACAGTATTCCCAAATCACAACAAGAATTAATAATAAAAAAGAAAATTAAATTATATGCAATAGATGCCCAGTCGGTTGCTGAAGCAAGCGGTATGGGACGTCGCATCAATACAGTAATGCAAGTATGTTTCTTCGCAATTTCGGGTGTATTAGCAAGAGAAAAAGCTATAAATGCAATCAAGGACTCTATACGCAAGACATACGGACGCAAAGGCGAATCGGTAGTTGCTATGAACATCAAAGCAGTTGATAATACTTTAGAAAATCTTCACGAAATTGAAGTTCCGGTAAGCTCAACAAGTAATTTCGACATATCAGCACCAGTGTCTGCTAATGCTCCAAAATTTGTTAGAGATGTAATTGGTGAAATTATAGGTGGACGCGGTGACCAAATTCCAGTTGGAGCATTTCCAAAAGATGGTACATGGGATACAGGTTCTGCAGCTTGGGAAAAAAGGAATATTGCCCTCGAAATACCTGTATGGGACCCCGAAACCTGTACACAATGCGGAAAATGTGCTATGGTATGCCCACATGCAACAATTAGAATCAAAGCTTATGATGAGAAATATTCAGAAAATGCACCACTTACATTCAAATCAATTGGTGCAAAAGACAAAGGATTAAAAGCCGATAATTTAAAATATACTATACAAATTGCTCCCGAAGATTGCACTGGATGCGGTGTTTGCGTTGAAGTATGCCCAGCAAAGAATAAATCAAATGTAAGCCTGAAAGCAATTAATATGGCTGACCAACATCCATTGAGAGTACCTGAAAAAGAAAATTGGGAATACTTCCTCAGCATACCCGATCTAGACCGCTCAAAAATTAATACTAACTCGGTAAGATTGCAACAACTACAAAGACCCTTATTTGAATTTTCTGGTGCCTGCGCAGGTTGTGGCGAAACACCATACATTAAATTAGTAACACAATTATTTGGCGACCGTTCGGTAATTGCCAACGCTACAGGTTGCTCATCTATTTACGGAGGTAATCTTCCAACCACACCTTATACCAAAAATGAATTTGGACGTGGACCAGCATGGAATAACTCATTATTCGAGGATAATGCCGAATTTGGATTAGGTTATCGTTTGGCAATAGATAAACAAAATGAAATTGCTATTGAATTGTTGAATTATTATAAGAATGAAATAGGCGATGAATTAGTCAACTCATTATTAAATGCAGACCAATCAACAGAAGATGGAATTCGAGCTCAACGTAACAGAGTGGAACAACTAAAAACAATTATCCAAAAAATTGAAACCCCAGATGCTAAAAGACTAAATGCGGTTGCTGATTACCTTGTTAAAAAAAGTGTATGGATAATTGGTGGTGATGGTTGGGCTTATGATATTGGATATGGTGGATTAGACCACGTGATTGCCTCTGGAAAAAATGTAAACATATTAGTTTTAGATACAGAAGTTTACTCCAACACAGGTGGCCAAACATCAAAATCAACCCCATTATCAGCAGTAGCAAAATTCTCCGCCGGTGGTAAACAAACTCAAAAGAAAGACTTAGGAGCAATGGCAATGGCTTATGGTAATGTATATGTAGCTTGTGTGGCAATGGGTGCCAAAGACGAGCAAACACTTAAAGCATTCCTTGAAGCAGAAGCCTACAACGGTCCATCAATAATAATTGCTTACAGCCATTGTATAGCACACGGAATTGATATGAGCCATCCTCTTAAACAACAAAAATTAGCAGTTGATTCAGGACAATGGTTATTATATCGCTTCAATCCGGAACTTGTAAAAGTTGGCAAAAATCCACTTACACTTGATTCCAAGGAACCTAAGATTCCAGTTAAAGACTATATCAGTAGCGAAGGACGATTCCAAATGTTATTAAAGAGCAATCCAAGTGCAGCCCAGGGCTTATATGCAGAAGCACAGAAACAAGTTAACGAAAGATACAAAAGTTACAAATTCAAAGCTGATAGAACATATTCAGATGATACTAAAACTGAAAATTAATTTATAAAATAAATAAAACGGAGAATAAAATGGATTTAAAAACAAAATATATGGGAATGACTTTAAAGTCTCCATTAGTAGTGTCAGCATCTCCTTTATCAAGAACTTTAGATGGAATTAAAAAAATTGAAGATGTAGGTGCCTCAGCATTTGTAATGTACTCGTTATTTGAAGAACAGATTGAATTAGAGGAGAAGGAATTATTTTCGACCACAACAATGGGGACGGAAGCTTTTGCCGAATCATTAAGTTTTTTTCCTGATGTGGCAGAATATAATCTTGGACCTCATGAATATCTCGAACATATACGCAAAGCCAAAGAAGCAGTAAATATACCTGTTATCGCAAGTCTTAACGGAAAAACTCCTGGGGGTTGGACTAATTATGCCAAATTGATGCAAGATGCTGGAGCAGATGGAATTGAACTGAATATATATAATATTCCTACAATGGCAGAGCAAACTGCAGAACAATTAGAAAATAATTATATCGAGATAGTTAAAGCAGTTAAAAGTGCTGTTAGCATACCAGTTGCAGTAAAACTAAGCCCATTCTTTTCTAATATGGCAAATTTTGCAAAAAAATTAGACGAGACAAGTGTAGATGCATTAGTACTTTTTAATCGATTTTATCAACCAGATATTAACTTGGAGCAATTGGAAGTGGAACCCCATATAGTGCTTAGCAATCCCACCGAAATGCGACTACCAATGAGATGGATAGCAATTCTAAAGGGTAGAGTTTTTGCAGATTTAGCAGCCACTTCTGGTATTCACTATGGTGAAGATGTAATTAAAATGTTGTTGGTTGGTGCTAATGTAACCATGCTTTGCTCCACACTTTTAAGATATGGAATCGAACACTTGAAAGACATTCAGGAAGAAGTGGTTGAATGGATGGAAGAAAGAGAATATGAGTCTGTAACTCAACTACAGGGTTCTATGAGTCAACTTAACGTTGCCGACCCAAGTTCATTTGAAAGGGCTCAATATATGAAAGCACTTAATAATTATGTTTTAAATTTTTAAGCATAGTTTTTGGAAATTGCAATATAAAATGTTAATTTTGTTGAATTACTATATAGGAATATTCGAAATAATATAATGGAAAAACAAATAGTTGTTGTTGAACATGCAACCATCAGATTTGCCGGTGACTCCGGAGATGGTATGCAAATAACCGGTAATCAGTTCTCTGAGACATCTTCCGGTATTGGGAACGAAGTAAATACATTCCCTGATTATCCATCTGAAATACGGGCTCCGGAAGGTACTTTGTATGGTGTGAGTGCATTTCAGGTGCACTTTGGTTCCAGTAAAACCAATACTCCAGGTGACGAACTCGATGTATTAGTTGCTATGAATGCATCGTCACTGAAAGTAAACCTTAAAAAAGTTAAAAAGGGTGGTGTTATTATATTGAACAAAGCAGGTTTTAAAGATAAAAATTTAAAATTAGCTCAATATGAGGTTAGCCCCTTAGATGACGGTTCCCTAAAAGATTACCAAGTGTTTGCTTATGATATAAATGAACAAGTCCGACGGGTACTCGAAGGTTCGGAACTTACCCAAAAACTGATTGACAGAACTAAAAATATATTTGCACTCGGACTCACTTATTGGCTATTCAACAGACCATTAGAGCCAACAGAACATTGGCTTCGTAAAAAATTTGGCAAGAAACCCGAGATAATGGAAGCAAATCTAAAAGTTTTGCGTGCTGGACATAATTTTGGTGAAATGGGTCAAGATATGATAACAAGATTCCATATCAAACCTGCCGAAATGACACCTGGGCTATATCGGAATATTACCGGTAATAATGCTGTTGCTTTGGGTTTAGTGGTTGCTGCACACAAAGCAAAAATTCCACTATTCCTTGGTTCATATCCAATTACTCCCGCAACAGAAATTCTTCATTTTATTTCTAGTTACAAGCCTTTTGGTGTTAAGCACATGCAAATGGAGGATGAAATTGCTGGTATTACCGCTGCAATTGGTGCTGCCTATGGTGGTTCGCTTGCTGCAACATCAACATCCGGACCAGGTTTGTCACTTAAAGTTGAAGCACTTGGTTTAGCATTAATTTTAGAATTACCTTTGATTGTAGTAGATGTACAAAGAGGCGGTCCCTCTACAGGATTACCAACAAAACCAGAACAATCAGATTTGTTTATAGCACTTTGGGGACGCCATGGAGATGCTCCTATACCTGTAATTGCTGCCAAAAGTTCAACAGATTGTTTTGATATGACGATAGAAGCAGCAAGGATAGCACTAAAATATATGACTCCTGTTATTCTACTTACCGACGGCTATTTAGCCCAGGGTACTGAAGCATGGAAAATTCCATCTTTAGACGACATACCTGATTTCCCGGTAACTTTTGCTACAGACCCAGAAAATTTTGCTCCTTATAAACGTGATCCTAAAACTCTTGCGCGTCCTTGGGCAATTCCAGGAATACCTGGTCTGGAACATAGAATCGGTGGATTAGAGAAAGAAGATATTACTGGATTGGTTAGCAGTGAAGCCATGAATCACCAAAAGATGAGTGAAATAAGAGCGAATAAAGTTGCTGGTATTGCTGATGATATTCCTTTGGCAGATGTAGATGGCGATGCCTCTGGTGATTTGCTGGTGCTAACATGGGGAAGTACCTATGGAGCAATGCAAAATGCTTTGACATCACTCAGGAAAAATGGACATAAAGTATCACATTGTCAGATAAATTATATTAATCCTCTACCCAAAAATTTAGGTTCTATTATCAATAGCTTCGATAGAATTTTATTACCTGAGCTTAATATGGGACAGATGCAAACTTATTTGCAGTCTAAATTTTTAAAACCAATTATTGGAATGCACAAAGTACAGGGTAATACATTTACAGCTCATGAAATCGAAGAAAAAATCCTTGAATTATTAAATCAAAAGGAAGGTAAATAATAATGACAACTTTTATAGATGGCTTAATTGGGCAGAAATATACTGAAATTCCCCAATATACACCCAAAGATTTCAAAACAGATATAGATGTACGCTGGTGTGCAGGATGTGGTGGCTATTCAATTTTAAATCAAGTGCAAAGAATAATGCCAGATTTGGGCATACCCAAAGAGAAAATAACTTTTATTTCCGGTATTGGTTGCTCAAGTCGTTTCCCATATTATATGGATTTATATGGATTACACGGTATTCATGGCAGAGCATTACCAATTGCTTCTGGATTAAAATCCGCCCGTCCTGATTTATCAGTATGGGTGGCTACCGGAGATGGCGACAGCATGAGTATTGGCGGTAATCACTTTATACACGCTTGCCGTCGTAATGTTAATCTTAATGTAATCATGTTTAATAACGAAATTTATAGTTTAACAAAAGGACAATTTTCTCCAACTTCGCATCTGGGCCAAAAAACAAAATCCTCACCTTTTGGTGTTATTGATAATCCATTCAACCCCACATCGCTTGCCTTAGGAGCTGGTTCTTCTTTTGTTGCCCGTGGTGTAGATAAAGATGTTTCATTTATGAAATATCTGTTTGAAAGATCAGCTAAGCATCAAGGATTTTCTTTTGTAGAAATTTATACAAATTGTGTAATTTTTAATGATGGTGCATTCGATGATTTCTCACGTAGAGAAACTAAACGGGAGAGGTCAATCACTCTTGAACACGAAAAACCGATGGTGTTTGGAGATAAAAATGACAAAGGTTTAATCATGGACGGTTTCACTCCTAAAGTTGTTAATATTGCTGATGGTTCTTATTCTGTAAATGATTTGTTGGTTCATAACGAGAAAGACAGTACTTTAGCTTTTATTCTCTCAAATATGACTTTCAGCGATACTCTTCCACGTCCATTTGGAGTTATTAAAGCAGTAGATGGTCCTACTTACGATGAACTGATGCACGATCAGATAGAAAACGCACGCGCAAATGCAAAAGGTAAAACTACCTTGGAGGATTTGATGAAGGGCGAAGAATTTTGGGAAATAGTATAGTATTTTTATATATAACCTAAATTTAACAAGGCAGTCATTTTTTTTGACTGCCTTTTATTTAGTTAATAGATATTTTGAATAATTAATCCAAAATTACTGATTTTAGAATTATCGTTATGATTAAATGTTTTTTGGAGCTAAGTTAGAACTCAACCTCCAAAGTGAAAATATGGCTTTATTACCCTCTTTAGGTGGTGCCATTAATGGCGGAGTAGGTAAAAAAGTTATTTGGATTTCTAACTTTTAATTTTAGTCTAATCAAATCCCCCTACCCACAATGCTCGTCTTTTCCTTATAAAAGCGGGATTAGGGGGATTTAACAAACCTACCCTATACAAATAAAAGCAACTTGGTATTAAAGCCCTAATTCGATTCCAAGCCAATAATTCCTTTCTGCAGCAGGGAAGTATTCCTTTCCAAAACCTGAAGCTGCATAAAGTACATTTGTAAGGTTGTTAATTTGGAAATGGATTTTTAATTTATTCAATGAAAATACATCATAAATTGAATACGATAGATCTGCATTCATAATTGCATAAGAATCTACAATATTATCTTTGTAATATTCACTGCCCAAATCCTCTTTTAAACTAACATTTGTTAATATCAAATCTCCAAAATTATCAGTTCTGAATTCTCCTGAATAACGGAAATATAAAGAAGTTAAAAGATTACCGATTGAGTAACCCAATCTGAGATTGCTTATTATATCAGGAAAACCAGAGATATTATTTTCATTGAGGGAAATTAATTCACCATTTGACGTAGCATAATTAAAATCAATAATTTTGTTAATGCTGTAAGTTAAATTGCCACTTAGATTCAAATTACCGAATCTCGAAGAACTAAATATAGACGTTGATGCAATTAACTCAACACCAATATGTCGTGTTTTGGGTGCATTGCCGTCAATAGGGGCACCAAAAATATCCAATTGCCCACTTTTTACAAGCTCATCATTATAATCCATTAAATAAAAATTAACATTTGCCTTTAGTTTATCACTTGTGAAAGCCCAACCAAATTCTATGTTGAGCATCTTTTCAGGTTTTACCAAAGGATTGTTAAAGTCATATTGTATTGTGCTATCCTCTAAACTTTTGTTCGCAAATAGAGGTCTGGCACCATTCCAAGAATCAGATGCTGAATATAAATTATTGCTTCGGGGTTCTCGTGAAGTATATGCAATTGATAAGTATAGCTTTTGCATGTCGTCTAACATCAAACTTCCTCCAAAACGAGGATTAATAAAAAAGTATTTGATGTTATACAAATCACCACCGTTTCCAACAGTATTTCCATCAATAGTTTTATATGAAGTGAAGTTATTGCCAGACTTTTCATTATTGATATTGTAGTTATGATACACAAATTGAGCATCGAGATTAAGGGAAAAAGTATTAGTGATAAAAAAAGTTTGACCCCCAAAAAGTGATATAATATCCCGAGAGCCATCATAGGAATAAAATTGGTAATCAGGGTCGTAATTGGCAGGCAAATCTTCTGCAAAATTTATTTTACCCCAATGCACAGACCTATGAATCCTAATTTCTGCCCCTATCAACAAATTACCCAAACTATTTATTATTTCAACTTTAGGAATCCACCCAAAAGTTTTGTTGGCAACATAAGCTCTGATAATAGGATTTTGAGGGTCTTTTGCATCAACAAAACCATTTTCGGGAGTTAACCTGAAGGATTCTGCATTGGTCCAGCCTGTTCCATCATAATCAAAATATCCTTCACCAATTTTCATAAACAAAGAAGATTTAAAATTATATTTGTCATCAATTTTCCAATCACTAAGCAATTCGAGTATGGGTTGGGAAAAACTTTCCAATTCCTGTGCTCTGCGTTTGCTTATATAATCTAAGGTTTCGCCATCGTCCTTATAATTAAAATAATTGTAATTTTGCAAGCGTAATTCATTATTATTGATGTATTGTGATGGTAAACCATTGTAAGCCAAGCCATCATTTTGCCAACCACCATAAAAATTTAATTGATTGCTTAATTCCCCATCAGTTCTAATTGCAGAGAAAAAATAATTATTAAGTACAGCCCAAGACTGATTTCGGTAACCGAAAGAATTAATCCTTCCAAATTTTGCATAAAATGCATAATTATCTATCAATCCAGATGAATATTCTACTGCAAATCTGCTTGAAATCTGCTCTGTAGTTCCATTTCCTCCAAATTGCTGAAAACCAATTCCAGATGATATGTTGATTCCTCTAAAATTGAGATAATTGATGGTTGAAAGATTGATGCTACCAGCAATTGCAGCAGGACCATAAACTGACATACCAGCACCCCGTTGTACCTGAATATTATCTACAGTTGTTGCAAAATCGGAAAGATTAATCCAATAGAAATTATGGTCTTCGGGGTCATTTTGTGGAATACCATTCACCATTACTGCTATTCGTCTTTGGTCGAAACCACGTAAAGAAAGATTTGTATATCCAATGCCATTGCCATTCTCAGAGTATGTAATCACCGATGGCAATTCACTTAGAATTTGTGGCAAATCTTGTGCAGAATATATGTTTTGTATATCGCTCTGAGTTATCTCAGAAATAGGAACAGGGCTATTATCACTTATTTTATTAGTACTAACAGTGATACTGGGGATTTTGAAAACTCGCAGAGAGTCTTCGTTAGCTGCATTTACATCACTCTGTTTGGAAAGTAATGGAATTACACAAATTAGAAAAATTGCGAAAGTTGTTCTCATCGAAAAACCTCAAATAATTAATAAAATTTAAGATTTTTCCGTGGCAAATATGGGAGAGTGTTGTCAAAATCAAGTTTGTTGTTCCATTTCCCTACGCCGGTACTAACCGGATCAGGTTCGGGGAGACTCTCTCAGCCGGGAAATATTCCCAAGCACCTCCAACGGAAATCCAAACCTATTGACGCATATTTCTAAGAAATATTTATAAAAGACAAAAAATTCATTTGAATTGACTGGTAAACAATTAATATCTGTTACTTTTGGCACTTTCCATTTCTGTGATTAAATCATGTATTAAGTTTTATAAACACTGAAGAATAAATGTTTTGTTTACTGAAAATGAGAATATAATACGAACCATTATTCAAATTCGAAATCATTATTTATTAACTCAGATTCGAGTTTTAACAAAATATTCTCATTTAAATCAAGCATTTTTAATATTATATATTAAAAAGAAAAAACATAGTGTAAGCGAATAT
>CAYUZZ010000005.1:0-7375 GCA_964449505.1 uncultured Hyphomicrobiales bacterium
AGAAAACCCAAAGGGCGGTGATTTGGCAAGAAATTTGGGTTGTGTAACAGAGTATAATCAAAAACTTATGGGAACTTCGTTCCTTGCGCAAAATTGCAACAAAAAATCAATTACTTTAAATTTAAAAAATCAGAAAGCACGAGATATTTTTGTACAATTACTAAAAAGTAGTGATGTGGTTGTAGAAAATTTCCGTCCCGATGTAATGAAACGATTGGGATTGGGATACGATAAATTAAAAGAAATTAAGCCTGATATAATTTACTGTGCAATCTCTGGATTTGGTCAAAGTGGACCCGATGCAGGCAAACCTGCCTATGATCAAATTATTCAGGGTTTAAGCGGTGAAATGGCTATTAATGGCGACGAGTCCCTTAGTCCGCTTAGGGCGGGTTTTCCTGTATGCGATACTGTGGGAGGACTCAATGCAGCTCTTGCCATTATGGTTGCACTTTTTCATAAGCAGAGAAGTGGTGAAGGTCAATTTATAGATGTAGCACTTCTCGATTCCATTATGCCAATGCTTGGGTGGGTAGCAGCCAATCTTATGATTGGCGGGCAACAACCAACATTGCTTGGTAACGAGAATATGACTTCTGCACCTTCTGGCACATTTAGAACTAAGAATGGTCACATAAATATTGCTGCAAATAAACAAGAACAATGGGAATCATTAGCAGATATTTTAGATCTAAGTGCTTTAAAAGAAGACGTCCGTTTTAAATTACGCGACAGCAGAAAAAAGAATCGTTATGAACTGAACGTATTTGTTAACAGCAAATTGATATTGAATGATACAGAGTATTGGATTGAAGTTCTAAACAAAGCTGGCATCCCGGCAGGTGCTATTCATACTTTGGAACAAGCTCTTACCCAGCCACAAATTATTCACCGTAATACTTTCTCCGAGCTATCTATACCCGAAATTGGAAATGTGAAACTATTTAATATGACGGCAAAATTTGAAAAAACACCCGGAATGGTGGAACAAGCTCCTCCATTATTATCCCAACATTCTACCGAGATTTTGCTGGAATTAGGATATGAATTGAGTCAAATAAAACAATTATCCGAGGAAGGTATAATCTAAGAATAAAAATTAATAATAATTTTTTCTAACGATATAAGCCTACTTTCATATTTTCGACAGTATAGATTTCTTTGCCATCAACGTACATACTGCCATCGGCAATAATCATAATCATTTTAAGATTGATTACCCTTTTTACATTTATTTCGTAGCTCACAATTTGATTAGATGGTAGAACTTCACCAAAAAAACTTAGTTTATCGCAACCAAGTGCCCTGCCTTTACCTTCATGTCCAAGATAAGTAAGGTAAAAACCTGTCAATTGAAACATAGCATCCAGACCAAGAGAGCCAGGCATAACCGGGTCGTCTTTAAAATGACAGGCAAAGAACCATAATTCTGGCTTAATGTCCAATTCAGCTTTGATAACCCCTTTGTTATATTTGCCACTTTCAGTAGAAATATAAGTAATTCTGTCCATCATCAGCATATTTGGCAAGGGAAGTCTGCCGGCATGTTCTTCAAATAATGTTCCATTTCCAGAACGTATTAATTCATCGTAGTCGTAGCTTAGTTTTCTTTCTTTCATAATTATTAGTAATGTTTATAAATCTACACACCAAACCGTATAATTGCCAAAATATCATAATAATGAGCTATTATTAAGCAAAAGTAGTGAAAATTATAGGATTTATCTATATTTTTTTTGATAATTGCAATCAACTAATGTAACAATTGGAAAAAAATAGCCTCCATATATAATGAAGGCTTTGTCTTGTTTTCAAAAAAACAAAATTTATGAGATATTTCAAAAGTTTTCTTGAAATAATTACATACTTTCAATCATCGATGCGATAAAAATGTTAACACCGTCCACCACTTTGGCTTTGCCAATCATACCAATTTTGACGTTATTAGCATAACCACTTAATTTCTTTGAGGCAGATGAACCATCTTCGTTATACACAAAATAAATAGCCTGTCCAACTTTTAGTACAAGTGTATGCCCTTGACTTACAAGTGATTTAGCAGATTCTTTAGTTAGCTTCCTAAAATTTCCAGTTCCAAGGTCAGTAAGCACAACAATCTCTCCCACTAAAGGTGTTTTCGAATAATCATTGCCCTTAACAGAAGTAGTTTCGTTCGCTTCTGTCTTCTCTGCTGCAGTTGTTTCAGCAGTCGTTTTGCTCTCTGATTCGGCTTCCTGTTTTAGTGTATCATTAGTAGAGCCAGCTACCAAATCATCAAAATTATCAGCAGCAGCCTTGTCTTTTGTAACCTCTTTTGTCTTTTCCTCAGGTGTTTTATTCTCGTTACAAGAAATAAATAAAACAGATGCCATCACAACTAACATAAATATGTACTTTATCATTTCAATTTCCTTATAATTTATAAACTAAGACAGAAAAGAATAACATTTCTGTCATCAATAGAAGGATAAATATACCAGTGGTCAAATATCATTAGATACTACTCAACAAAAAAATTGATTCCACCGGAAATACTTTATCCACGCCAATTACATAGATTCTATCATCGATGCGATAATAATATTAATGCCATTAACCTTTTTTACTTTACCCACAACGCCAACAAATTCATTGTTAGCATAGTTAGCAAGTTTTTTCCCCGCAAATGAACCATCTTCGTTATATACGAAATAGACAGTTTTGCCTGATTTTAATACAATAGGATTACCTTTTTCGGCAAGGTCTTTTGCCTGCTCTTTTGTTATAGTACCCTTACCACCCATTACCAAATCATTGAAACTTACAACCTGTCCCTTAATTGGCTTAGTTGATTTCTGAGCTAATGATTCTTGAGTAGAAATTGCACTGAATAAAATTGCAACAAGCAATAGAAATCCAAAAATTCTTGTTTTCATTTTTATCTCCTCTTGATTATATTCTATTATTTAGAGTTAGCGTTATTGGCAACTTTTGCATAGGGCACATCGGGTGTTTTCTGGTAAGAAATCTGAAATGCAATAAATCTATTGCCGCTTGGTCCCTGTAAGAATCCCACACCACTTGAGTTTTTAATCATCATCACTTTAGCATAATTATATCTAACTTGACTGGGTTCATATTTACGTACATAGAATACATAATTTTTTGTTGGATTTGCAGTTGTCAAGTCAAATGTTCTTTCAGAGAATTTAGAATCTCTTGAACCTGCGTTCATTGCTTGACTATCAAAAAGCCCGTTCAATGAATCGGCTTCGAAGAAAGATTCGAATATTTGTGTTGCTTGTGGGGTGCCTGTGTAATTATAGTCAATTTTGGATGCAGAACCAAACACTATTTTGCTGTTACGGGTATCTATTCCTAAATCCCATTCCGAACCACTTGTTACTTTATAAGTTCTTGGGGCTGCATCGTTGGGTGAAAACATTCTAAGTCCGCTACCGAAATCGGAGCTCGATTCGTAAACACGAATTACTTCATCGTTGTTGTTAGTTTCAAAACGGGTGGCAGGTGACCAAACGATGGAAACAGGAGTGCTTATACTATCATTAGTATATCTGGCAACAATCGAAAAAGTATATTCTGTACCTTCTTGCAATCCACCAACTTGCACAATATTATTGCCTTTGGGGAAGGTAGTAGGAGCAAATGCGCCCGGAGTAACTACCAATTCATAATCTTTGAATAAAGTGTTAGTCTCCGATGGCGATGCTGTAAATTTTAATAATACATCACTGCTACTGGCAGATGTTGCCACAAGATTGGAAATAGCCGTTGGTTTTGGCTCTGGGTTGGTGTTTGGGTCAGTTGTATTTTCAGTACAAGAGTTTAGCACCATAGAGATTGCAAATAATGAAATTGCAAATAGTTTAATTTGATTTAACATATAGTTAATCCTTTTTGAAAAGTTGAACATGTTATAATTTTAGTTAACTTACGTAACTACTTAATTTATATTATTGTATTCTAATATTTGCAAGCCAGTGCAAGTTCTTTAGCAAGAAGACTGGTTAGATTTTTCCTGTCAAATTGAGCAATAAATTCTTTTTTGGGAACCGGCAACTTATCATTAGTCCAAAGATCATACATTTCCCTAAAAGAACTTTCTATTAGAGCAACGTCATCAGCGTCGCACACAAAAGCTGCACCTGTATCCTTTGCTAACTGCCTCATATTACCCTCGGGACTATTAATAAAAATCGGTTTATGTGCACCCAGGTATTCGTACAATTTACCTGGTGACCTCACATTATCTTTCATCATCAACCATAATACATCAGAATCAAGTATATGACGAATAGACTCGGAATGAGTAACATATCCAAATAATTTACAATTATCTTCCAATTTGAATTTTCTAATTAATTTGGCATGAGACGGTCTCATCAGTCCAACAAAGCGAATTTCTATTTTTTCTTTAGCTGCAGGATTAGATTTTAAAAATGAGCTTAATGCCTTCAGGAAAAACTTGGGTGTGCGGTCGTCCTGAAATAATCCTGAATGAGTAATCACGAATTTACCATCATTTCTTTTCTCGGGACTAACTCTCTCAAAATCCTCGCTATCATAGCCATGTGGTATTATCATAACATCAGCATGATTTAAGAATTTGTATCGCCTTAGCAAAGTTTCTTTGGAAAATCTGGTTGTAACAATTATTCTTTCAGAATGTGCAAGAATTTCGTGTTCCAATTGAGTATTTTTATTCTTATGATATGGAGTAGGATAGTAATGGTATGGGTTATCAACCCAAATATCCCTATAATCAATAACAAATGGTATATCATACTTTTTAGAAAGTTCATACGCCAGTAGAAAATCTGTAAATGGAGGAGCTGTTCCCATAATCACATCAATATTATTCTCTGCAATAATGCTTTCAGCTAAAGCAAGCGCTTTTTTTCTCCATTTAATTTTTGTATCAGGTACATTAAAAAAAGACAGGAAATATCTGCCAAATTTCTGAAATAAATAATTAGGAAAGGGATTTGTCTGACGTGCAGATGCTTTTGATTCCGTTCTAAAAACTTTCACAGAATCGGGTAATTCTGCCAGCAAATTATCGTCATAGGCATAATAATTATTTGCTTGTGTTGACAAAACATAGGGAAACCACTTAGAATCTGGCAAATACTTAGTGAATTTAAAAGTCCTTTGCACTCCACTCAAACCCATGGGTGGATAATAATATGAAATATAAAGAACATTCCTGTTCTCCGCAATATCAACAATCACAGACCTTCCTGATTAATCTTTATATAACAGCAATTTCGTCAGGGGCAGCCAAAAGTACTTCTCCCCCATTATTTTTCACTAACATCACATCTTCGCATCTGATACCAAACTTATCAGTACTGTAGATACCTGGTTCTATTCCCAAAATTGAATCTTCTGGAACAATTTCATCTTCCAAATAATTTGTGATAAAGGGATTTTCGTATGCCAGCAAACCAATTCCATGACCTGAAGTATGTTTGAAATTGTTTCCAAACCCAGCTTCATTGATTATATTTCTTACTATTCCATCTAAATGTCTTCCATTCATTCCTGGTCTAACCTCTGCTGCAGCAATTCTCTGAGCATTCCTGATGGTTTCATACATTAATTTTTGTTCTTTTGAAACCTTACCCGTAGATATTGTTCTGGAAATATCAGTTCCAAATCCATTTATTCTAACCCCAAAGTCGAGTATTATAAGCTCATTCTTTTTAATTTTTCTATCTGAAGGATTTCCAAAAACAATCGAGCCCCTATTACCACTTACTACTATAATTTCCGATGCGTCACCCTCGGAGCCTAATTTCCTGGCTTGATAGCAAATTTCTGTTGCCACTTCAATTTCCGACATGCCTGGTTTAATAAATCCAAGCATTAACTGATACACACCATCAGATATTTCCAAAGAACGCTTAACATATATGAGTTCTTCGGGGTCCTTGGATTGCATAAATCTGGTTACCATATTAGTAGCAGGTTTAAACTTAACCGGTCTTATAATATTCCTTATTTCTACGGCAGATGAATACGGCATATACTCGGCTTCGAAAGCAATAGATTGCAAACCCTTTAATATACCACCACTCTCGAGATAATTCCAGGGATCTCGAGTAATATGAGTTTTGAGATTTGGCAAAGGATATAATTCAAATTTAATTTGCTCTTCGTATCTATCGTCAGTGATAAAATGAATTTCGTTTTCATGAACGAACATCAGGGCATTCAAACCCGAGAAGTTTGTAAGATAGCGAATGTTCGACAAATGGCAAATACAAATACTCTCTGCCTTCTGGTCTTCCAACTGAAAGCGTATCTGCTGCAATCTTCTGTCAATAATTCTTGGATAATTCGGATTAACTTGAGCTGCTTCAACAGCAATAGCAGTCTCTTTTTTATTTTTTGCCATAATTCTACACTGACTTTTAATAATTAAACATAGTAATTTGGTGATTCTTTTGTAATGCTAACATTATGGGGGTGTGATTCCCTTAGTCCGGCATTAGTAATTCTTGTAAATTTTGTAAAAGTTTTCATTTCGCTAATTGTTCTGCAACCACAATATCCCATAGCGGCACGAAGTCCCCCCACCAATTGGTAAATAGTATCACATACAGCACCCTTAAATGGGATTCTTCCTTCAATTCCTTCGGGTACAAATTTGCTTATTTCGTCTTCGGCGTCCTGAAAATATCTATCGGCACTTCCTTGCTTCATCGCACTTTCCGACCCCATACCACGGTAAATTTTATAGGCACGACGCTCGTAAATTATTCTATCGCCAGGGCTTTCTTCATGACCTGAGAATAGGTTTCCTATCATCACAGAATCGGCTCCTGCAGCTATTGCTTTAGCAATATCACCGGTTTGTTTAATACCGCCATCTGCTATTATTGGAATATCTTTTTTGCCCGCAAATTCAGCCACAGCAAGAATTGCAGATAGTTGTGGCACACCCACCCCTGCAATTATTCTGGTAGTACATATAGATCCTGGTCCTATACCTACCTTCAGGGCATCTGCGCCCGAATCTATCAATGCTTCTGCAGCTTGCTCAGTAGCAATATTACCAGCTATAAGTGATAATCCAGGGTAAATTGCTTTTATTTTTGAAACCATATTCAACACACCTCTGGAATGACCATGGGCAGTATCCACGAAAATGGCATCTACT
The DNA here is from genome assembly GCA_964449505.1 of uncultured Hyphomicrobiales bacterium. GTDB lineage: Bacteria > Bacteroidota > Ignavibacteria > Kapaibacteriales > UBA2268 > JBDHXE01. The sequence goes on from CAYUZZ010000005.1 coordinate 7,166, forward strand.
CCTACTTCTGTCAAAGCAGCCACTCTTTCTATGGTATCTGCGGCAATACCTACGGCAGCACCCACACGCAATCTGCCCAGCTCATCTTTGCATGCATAAGGGTGTTGCTTCTTTTTTTGTATGTCTTTGAAAGTAATCAAACCCCGAAGTTCGTTGTTGGAATCTACCACGGGAAGTTTTTCGATCCTATAGTTTTGAAGTACTTTTTCT
>CAYUZZ010000005.1:7385-20024 GCA_964449505.1 uncultured Hyphomicrobiales bacterium
TGCATCTTCTAATGTAGAGCCTACGGGAACTGTAATCAAACCTTCCTTGGTCATTATCTCGGATAATGATTGGTCTCTGTTGGGCTTAAATCTTAGATCCCTGTTGGTTACTATACCAATTAATATATTATTATCATCAATTATGGGAATACCAGATATATGATATTTTGCCATTAACTCCAAAGCGTCACCAACTGTTTTTTCCCTTTTCAGAGTTATTGGATTTTTAATCATACCACTTTCTGAGCGTTTCACCTTGTCAATCTCGAGAGCTTGTGATTTAATAGGTAAATTCTTGTGTATGACACCCATTCCACCTTCTCTTGCCATAGCAATTGCCATTTGTGAATCGGTAACAGTATCCATAGCAGCGGATAATAATGGTATGTTAAGCAATATATTCTTAGTTAATCTGGTTGTGACTATCGTCTCACGTGGCAATACCTCCGAATATGCAGGAATTAGCAGCACATCATCATAAGTTATACCTTCAAAAGCTATTTTCGGATGATTCATCTGATTATCTTAAATTAGTTATTGGGATACCCCCATCATTTACAAAAATCCAACTGTTTATCAAACAGCTTTCGAAATAATTTTCTTGCAATATTCCTCAAAATCAAGGTCTTTGTTTAAACTGATTTTTTCGGCTTCGTTTATTTCAGTTTGCATCAATTTATTGTTTATAACAGCAATTCTCTTGTCGATTGCCAGAATAGTCAAGCTATCCATATTCTCAGCTTTCTCCACCAGAATAGATACTTTGTTATTCAGAACTTCTATGAATCCCGGTGATGACACAAACTTCTGTTCACCCTGTTTTTGGTCTGCTATTCTAATCATACCTCTTTCGAGAGCCGAAACAATAGGGGCATGATTATACAACACTTCAAAAGGGGACTGCATACCCGGTACATTCACCAAATCTGCTTCACCGGAAAAGAGAATTTGTTTGGGTGTTATAATGTCAATTTTTAATTTTTTTTCTGCCATTGTTCAATATCATTGTTTATTCTAAAAAACTTAACCTCTATTCTTTTTCCAAGCATCAAATACTTCGTCGATAGTTCCTTTGTATGCAAATTCGCCTTCAGGAATTTCGTCGCAATCACCATTAATAATGGCTTTAAAACCAGCAATAGTATCGCCGATTTTAACATATTTACCAGCATATCCTGTAAATTGTTCTGCTACATGGAATGGTTGTGAAAAGAATCTTTGAATTTTTCTGGCTCTGTGAACTGCCTGTTTATCTTCATCAGATAATTCATCCATACCGAGTATGTTAATAATATCCTGAAGATCTTTATATGTCTGAAGAATGTTTATACATTTGATTGATGTCTCGTAATGTTCGTCACCAATTACCAATGGGTCCATAATACGCGAACTTGAATCGAGCGGATCAACTGCTGGATATATACCAAGCTCTGCAATCTGACGGGATAACACTGTCTTTGCGTCTAGATGGGAGAATGTATTGGCAGGTGCTGGGTCAGTTAAATCATCTGCAGGTACATAAACAGCCTGCACAGATGTAATAGAACCCTTGTTGGTCGAGGCAATTCGTTCTTCCAATGCACCTAATTCGGTGGCAAGAGTTGGTTGATAACCCACCGCAGATGGCATACGTCCTAAAAGGGCAGACACTTCGGAGCCAGCCTGAATAAAACGGAATATATTGTCTATGAACAAAAGAACATCTCTACCTTCGTGGTCCCTAAAATACTCCGCCACAGTTAGAGCTGTTAAAGCAACACGTGAACGTGCACCGGGAGGTTCGTTCATCTGACCAAAAACTAAGGTTGTTTTGTCGATTACACCAGATTCGGTCATCTCCAGATAAAGGTCATTACCCTCGCGGGTACGCTCTCCCACACCAGCAAAGCAGGAATAACCGCCGTGATGCTTTGCAATATTATGTATTAATTCCTGAATAATTACAGTTTTGCCAACGCCAGCACCACCAAAAAGACCGGTTTTGCCACCTTTAGTAAAAGGTTGAATCAAATCTATAACCTTGATTCCAGTTTCAAACATCTCCTTGGTTGTTGTCAAATCTTTAAATTCAGGTGAAGGGGCATGAATAGGCATTCTAATATCATGAGCAATAGGACCTTTACCATCAATCACATCACCAGTTACATTAATCATTCTACCCAGAATATTTGGTCCTACAGGTATTGATATCGGGCTTCCCAAATCAAAAACTTTCATACCTCTTACCAAACCATCAGTAGAATCCATCGCAACAGTCCTAACGCGATCTTCACCCAAATGTTGCTGAACTTCTACTATCAAATCACTTTCCGAATTATCTTCCAATGATTTTCTGGGAATTTTTAATGCGTTGTAAATTGAGGGGATTTTACCAACAGGAAACTGAACGTCAACTACCGGACCAATTACCTGAATTATTAAACCTTCATTCATACCTAACCCTTATTTTTATTGTTTGAATAAATTCAAATTTATGTATCTTGATAAAATGCAAAAATACGAATAATTATATTGTATAACAAATACTCTGTATTGTTTTACTTCTGTTATAAAAATTAACGTATCAACGTTTTTTATTGATTAATATTACTGATTTTTTAATCTTTGGCGTAAAATATCGAATAAAATAATTCCTGCAGAGACCGATGCGTTTAATGATGAAATTCTTCCATTCATTGGTATTTTAATTTTAATGTCACAATATTTTTGGACGGCAGGGCTTATACCCTTACCTTCACTACCAATTATCAGTACAACAGGTTTATTAAAGTCCTCATCAAAATAATTCTTATCCCCATCCATATCAGCGGCAATTATCCAATAACCAAGGTCGCGTAATTTAATTAAAGTATTTATTACACTGCCCGTTTTGGCAACGGGAATATAAGAAAGGGCACCAGCAGAACTCTTGACTGCTGCGGGTGTTACTGGCGAAGAATTACGCTCTGGAATAATAAGTCCTTGTGCCCCCATACATTCTGCCGACCGAGCTATTGCACCCAAATTATGAACATCACTAATTTCATTCAGCAACACAAGAACTGGATTTTTGTCCTGAGAAAAGGCAAGTTCACTAAGTTCTTCTAAATCAAGATATTTTACTACCGAACGAAGAGCAATTACTCCCTGAGTAATTGCGGATTCACCTGCCACATTCTTGGCTAATTCTGCAAATTTATGCTTGTCGTATTGTACAAGGGGTATTTTTTTCTTGTTAGCTATTTTTTGAATTCGAAATATACTCTCTCCAGAAGTATTATATTGTATATAAATCTTCTCGATGAAAATATCAGAATTTAGTGCCTCAGTTACAGAATTCCTGCCATAGATATAAAATTTATCTTCTTTCATAAAATATTGTTATATTGAATTTCAAAAATATAACTATTTGATATAACTATTATATATTTTTTTAAAAGAATAGAAAGTTATTTGTTAATATTTATTTATTAGTTAGATTTGTAATTGAATATGTAAGTTCTTTTTGAAAAATTTTGAATGATTGATAAATACAACTGTGCCTTTTGTAATAGCAATAAAGTAATCAAACACGGCAAAACTTCTTCGGGATTGCCCAGGTTACGTTGTTGCGACTGTAAAAAAACATGGACTTTTAGAGAAGATGACTTCCCTCGCCTGGAGTTATGGAAAGTTACTGATTTTTATCTGTCAGGCAAGAGTTATAGGGATTTGGTTAAATTTTACAAAAGCACTCCACGCAGATTAAATCAGAAGATTAGAGCTTACCTTGAGGGATTTCCAAGCTGGGAGGATTATCTTGATACTTATGTCAGTCATCATTCATCCAAAGTTGTGTTTTTAACTTCTAAAAAATTTCCATGTGTATGGAAATGTGATGGAAAGCATGTAAAATACCTTTTATTAGCAATAGACATGCATTCATCATTGCTTTTGGGCTATCAAATTGCTGATTCTGATAATGTGGAATCTTGGACAGCCTTTCTAAATAGATTAAAAGAAAGGAATATTACTCCTAATAATTTCCTCACCAGTGGTACGGGCATTCTTTTGCAAGCTACAACAAATGTATTTCCCGATACACCTGTTAAAATTAATTTTCACAAGACTTATCGCGACAAGGAATTAACTTGTTGCCTTGGTAGAATTCAATTAGATGATAAAATAATCAACGATGCACTCAGGGTATATTCCTCATTTACTAATCAAAATCTATTGAAGATTTTCGAGCTCGAAAGTATCAGTAGTCTAAAACATATACTTACCGAAAATCATGGGCTGTTCAAAGAAAGACTTAAAAATAGGCTACAGAACAGATTAATTAATAGATTAGACAATTTTTTAGTAGAGTTGCAAGATAGATTAGACAAATTTCACTTAATCAGGGAAAATCCGGAACCTATACTAAATGGATTGATAGCCAGGCTTATGCTTGTAAATGCCGAAAACGGCTTCTCGCGTATTTCCTACTATACTCAAGTACCTGCTGATGCCAATATATCTGATTTCTCTTGTGGCAAAATGCCCCGTATGCTAAAAGTTGATGTAAACAGTTATAAATACATTAATTTCATTATCGAAGTATTGGCACGTTCGGTCGAATTGCCAATCATCTCCAATCGCTGCGAACTAAAATATCATGAATGTATCTTTATTTAGATTAACAACATTCCGATTACATAATTTTTATTATATTTTTTATTTTCTCTGATACTCCTTATTATTGCAATTGTTGAATAACAATTAAAATAATACTTATGTTTTCTCAAAAATCAGATACTGTTATATTCGACGAGTGGGGTTATCTTGAAGAATTTAATAGCTGGAGCCCTGAAGTCGCAGTTTTTATTGCTTCAAAGGAGGGAATCGATGTTATTAGCGAGCAACAATGGGTAATAATTAATTTTCTGAGGGATTACTTTGCTCATAACAATATTTGTCCAAAGGTCAGAACTGTTTTAGATGGGCTCGGTATGTCATTGAAACAAGTTTACGATTTGTTCCCTTTTGGTTTAATACAATCAGCTTTCAAAGTTGCTGGTTTACCCAAGCCGGGTGATTGCAACTAAAGTTCCTTTCTTAGTCTTGCTACGGGTAATTTCAATTGCTCTCTATATTTAGCAACTGTTCTTCGTGCCACATTAAATCCTTTTTCCTTAAGAATTACAGCCAACGCATCATCGCTGTACGGATTTTCTTTTGATTCCTGCTCAATCATTTCTTTCAAAGTATCTTTAATTACAGTTGTCGAAATATCCTCTCCACCGTCCGATGGTAGGGATTCGCTAAAGAAGAACTTTAGTTCGTATGTACCAAATTCTGTTAGCACATATTTGTTGTTGACTATTCGGCAAACAGTCGATATGTCAATTCCGGTAATATCTGCAACATCTTTGTATATCAAAGGCTTCAGAGCAGATTTGCCATAATAAAAAAAGTCATTCTGCAGGTGGGCTATTGCAGTCATAACTTTCATCATGGTTATTTTTCTCTGTTGAATTGCCTGTACAATAAATTTGGCATCTTCATTTTTTTGACGAAGCCATTCTTTTGTTTCCTTATTAAATTTTTTCAATTTCCCATTCTTTTTTAGAATCTCGTATGCACGGCTAACCTTAAGCGAAGGCATACGGTTATCATTCAAGGCTATCATCAGTTCATTGTTTTCTTTATCTTTCTCTATCACAAAATCAGGAATAACAGTATTCATTTCAATTACCGAATTGCCACGACCGGGTTTGGGATTAAGTCTTTTTATTAGTTCTAATATCTCTTTTAATTCATCTCTGTCTATATTGTGCTTGTTCATTAAAACATCAAAGTGTTTCTTGGTAAAGGGCTCGAAAGATTCTCTCAAAATATTCAAGGCTGACTTTTGTTTAACTGTGGGTTCATTTATTGAGTCAAGTTGAGCTATCAGACATTCCTGCATGGTGCGAGAACCCACACCCGGAGGGTCAAGATGCTTAATTAAATGATGTACTTTTTCTAATGTAGTCATCGAGACAGGACTTAATGTTCCTTCGTAATTTCCATAGTCAGTTTTCTTTGTTCTGCCTGCCATTGCTTCGCAGATTAAATCAGAGTCTTTTAACAGTGTGGCGTATTCCAGTCGATCTTTGCTTTCTTCGGAAATTGCAAACTGACTTGCAGGGTTATAGCTTTTAATGTTATTATCTTCGATTTTTTTCAGATATTCCTTCTGCTGTATCTGAAAATTATACTCCGCTATATGAGAATTAACGAAATTCAATACTTCTTCTAATTCAAGTCTCAAATAACCATCTTCATCAACATTTCCGATGATAAATTTGCCAGCTAATTTTTCTTCATCGTTTAGTGGCAATAAGTTTAGCTGTGACTCTATATCATCTGCGAACGATTCATTATCTTTGATTTGGAAAGGATGGAAGTCATCATCATCGTCAGAGCCATAGGACGAGTCGTAACCATCATTTGTATCGTCCTGCCATAGTAATTTTTGAAATTCGAAGGGATCATTTTCTTCATCTATCTGACTTCTGAAATTATCATAATCATCTGTGGGCTTTTCGTAATCATCAAACTCGACAGGTGCAATATCAACGCTTTCAGAAGTATATGGCTGCACGTTAATATCATCATCATTCGAAACAACATCTTCAGCAAGTTCCATTATTGTACTATCTGGATTTTCGGGGTCTTCCACCAATGGATTCTGTTCTATTTCCTGTTCGAGATATTGTTCAAATTCTACAACAGACATCTGAAGTAGTTTCAAATATTGAATCTGCTGTGGTGTCAGCGTTTGCGTTAATGATGTCCGTATGTCAAGTCCTAATTTCATTTTATTTAGCTTGACCCAACTCTTTTAGATATTTATCGTACCACTCCTTACCAAAAGACCTTATTAATGCTTCGCTTACCGACTGGTGGATTTTAACATTTTTTTCAAAGCCATTGGGTATTGCAGGATTACATTGACTAATTTTTTCATAATAAAGATATTGACCGTTGTAATATCCCACTCTTATAGGAAATAAATGGCACGAAATAGGTTTTTTGAAATCTATTTTGCCATCTCTATATGCTTTTTCGATTGCACAAAGGGCTATCTCGCCCTCGTAATATACAAACACACAATCTTTCTTGTCAATGCACATTGTTGTGTGATGCTCTGGGTCACCCTGAACCTGCCCATGCTCTTTTATATAATTTAAGGATTTCTCCGATAAGTACTCTTTTACAATAGGAAATACCTCTCTTATTTTGTCAACTTCCTCTTCTAAAAGTGGAGCGCCGTACTCTCCTGGGAACGTACAGCAAGCACCCTTGCACTTTTCAAGGTCGCATTCAAAATAATTTGTCGCAATTCTGTCTTCGACTAATATATCATTTATTAAAATCATAGTAAAAATTATGCCAATCTTGTTTTACGAATTTAATAAATTATATTTAAATAATAAAATGATTTATTCCATTGTACCGTATTGTATCATACTTATTAGCAATAAGGTATTAAATTGGCTTATAAATCCTTATCAATCTATTCAATTATTCCGCTGGTGGATTTAATATTTTATCCTGCCCGCCTTTGATACATAACTTTCCGTGCTTCTGCCCAGTATTGACGCAGATTCCTTGGCAATATCGATTATGGGGTCAACCATAATGTCATTCCTTTTTTGGTTACGCTGCAATGCTGATACAAAATCCTCTGTTGAAACATTTCCAGCGGCTACTTTAGTAAAAGGACATCCTCCCAAACCACCAAAAGCAGTTTCAATTATTTCAGCACCACTTTCTATTGCCGCATAGCAATTCGTAAGTCCAAGTCCGTAAGTATTATGAAAATGGGCAGTAAGAATGGTATCTGCACTCATTTTTTTAATTGAATCATAAAGTCGTTTTACCTGTTCGGGATATGCGTGTCCAGCAGTATCGGCAAGCGATATATTAAAAAGCCCCTCGTCAATATATCTTGTTGCGATTTTTATTACTTTCTCCTCGCTGATTTCACCCTCAAATCCACATCCAAAAGCTGATTGAATGGAAACTTGCACACTGTTTCCCTTATTTATCAACTCTTTGCCCATCGATATAATTCTATTCAAAGCCTCTTCGGTAGCCATTCCAGAATTTTTTAACGAGTGGGTATCACTTGCCGACACACCAAGGCAAATTAATTCCACCCCACAATCAAGTGCCCTATCCATTCCCCTTTCATTAAGCACAAGCCCCGATAAAATGGCTTTATGTTTAATTTTTTTTAGTTCTTTGAATAAATTATCAGAGTCTGACATTTGTGGAACCTTTTTTGGATTTACAAATGAACCGACCTGAAGGTAATCTATTCCTGTATTCGATAGTAATTCAGCCCATTTAAGTTTTCTATCAAACCCAACTATTACTTCTTCATTTTGTAAACCATCGCGAAGACCTACCTCATGTATTTTAATTGTTTTCACCATACACCTGATTTAATTTTATTTACGAATTGATTCAATTTAGTGACTAAAAGCTCATATTCATCAATGGTGTTATATACTTGGGCAGATATTCTAAACCACATTTTATTTTTATAGTTCATAAATGGTACTTCAATTTTATATTTTTTAAAAAACATATCTCTTACTTCATTGCCCGTAAGTTTCATCAGCTTAGCATCATCTGAAAAGAAATGGGTTGACATGGCAGCGTTCTGCTCGTCGGAGCAAGTTATTTCGGTGAAATTATCTTTTATTATTTTTTTTGCTTGGTAATTCAATGAATTATTATGACTAATCAAATTCTCCAAGCCAATATTATTAACAAAATCTATAGCATCGGCAGTTGCAAGCCATTGAGTAATATCCCGTGTACCCTGCCAGTAAAATTCTTTCCTTAGTCCTTGCCCATAGAATAATGAAATAGAAAGAGGATGAACAATCTCTTTATAAATATCATTAACCCAAAGGAAAGCACTGCCTTTGGGAGCAAAAAGCCATTTATGACAATTGCTTATGTAAAAATCGTATTCAAATTTCGAAAGATCAAGTGGAATCTGCCCCACGGAATGTGCACCATCAACAATTGTAACTATCCCCATCTTTGAACAAATTTCAACCAGCTCTTCTACAGGGAATATCATTGCAGTGGGCGAACTTATGTGGTCAAAAACCGCAATTTTAGTACATCGTGAAATCTCTTCCTTAAATTTCCGTATTATTTCATCTTTTGATAAAGGATAATCAAGCACTATCTCGTGCAATCTAATTCCATGCACCTTGCTTAGATGATTTAGAGATTGCTTTACAGCAGAATAAATTTGGTCGAAAAAGACAATTTCTACGTTTCCATTAAAGTAATTTAGAAGTGAATTCAATACAGTATTTACTCCATTAGTAGCATTGTCCACAAAAAAAAGTGACTCCTGATTAGCATTTATTAAATTAGCCAATTTAGATACTGAATGTTCTAATAATTCGGGGGCTCTATGCAGAAAAAATTCAATCGGCGAGCTTTCCATTTCCTTTCTGTATTCAATTTGTGCATCTAATACAATATGTGGAACAGCCCCAAATGAACCGTGATTGAGAAACGTGATATCAGGGTTGATCAAGAAATTGCTTTTGTCCAATAACATATCAATTCCAAAATAAATTAAACTTAATTAATTTTTTCATAACTACCAAAAATATTAGCAAATATAATAAAATACTTTGGCACGGGATTTTCAATACATAGTTTGTTATTCAATTTTATGTAACAATATGTCAATACCGACAATATTGATGACAATATGGCGATAATTGACATAAAAATGACAAAATAACATATTTAAATTTTAAATAAAAGGAGTGTACTTATTTATGAGTAAAATAATTGGAATTGATTTAGGTACCACAAATTCGTGTGTAGCAGTAATGGAAGGAAATACTCCCATAGTAATTGCTAATAGCGAAGGTACCAGAACCACACCTTCGATGGTAGGCTTTACAAAAGCTGGCGAACGCCTTGTAGGGCAACCAGCAAAAAGGCAATCCGTTACCAACCCACACAACACTGTCTATTCCATAAAGAGATTTATGGGCAGAAGACTAAATGAGGTAACAGAAGAAGCTACCATGATTCCGTTCAAGGTAGTACCAAGTGAAGACGGGCAAACCATCAGAGTGGATATTGACGGCAAGAAATACTCTGCACCCGAAGTATCTGCAATGATATTGCAAAAAATGAAACAGACTGCCGAGGATTATTTGGGGCAAAAGGTAAACGAGGCTGTAATTACAGTTCCTGCATATTTCAATGATGCACAACGCCAAGCTACCAAAGATGCTGGTGAAATTGCAGGATTGAATGTAAGAAGAATTATTAATGAACCTACTGCTGCTGCACTTGCCTATGGTATGGACAAAAAGGGTAAGAATATGACTGTTGCAGTATATGACCTTGGTGGTGGTACATTTGACGTCTCCGTTTTAGAAATTGGTGATGGCGTATTTGAAGTAAAATCTACTAACGGCGACACACATCTTGGTGGCGATAATTTCGACCAAAGATTAATTGATTTCCTTGCTGACGAATTTAAAAATCAGGAAGGTATTGATTTACGCAAAGACCCTATGGCTCTTCAGAGATTACGTGAAGCAGCAGAAAAGGCAAAAATGGAATTATCCCAAATGCTGCAGACCGATGTTAACTTACCATTCGTAACTGCCACCCAAGATGGTCCCAAGCACTTGAACATAAATTTATCGAGAGCTAAATTCGAAAATTTATGTGCTGATTTATTCAACAAAACTTTGCAGCCTTGCGAGAGTGCTTTACGTGATGCCAAGCTAAGCCCCAGTCAAATAGATGAAGTAATTCTTGTTGGTGGCTCTACCCGTATTCCTAAAATTCAAGAATTAGTTAAGCAATTTTTTGGCAAAGAGCCCTCCAAAAATGTTAATCCAGATGAAGTGGTAGCCGTTGGCGCCGCTATTCAGGGTGGTGTGCTTTCAGGAGATGTTACCGATGTATTATTGCTTGACGTAACTCCCCTAACGCTTGGAATTGAAACACTTGGTGGCGTAATGACTCCAATGATACCAAGCAATACCACTATCCCAACACGTAAAAGCGAAGTATTCTCAACAGCAACTGATAGCCAAACTTCTGTGGAAATACACGTTTTGCAGGGTGAACGACCAATGGCTAAAGACAACCGTTCGCTTGGCAAATTCCATCTCGATGGTATTCCACCTGCTCCTAGAGGTATTCCTCAGGTTGAAGTTACATTCGATATCGATGCAAATGGAATCCTATCGGTACACGCCAAGGACAAGGCTACCAACAAAGAACAAAATATCCGCATAGAGTCTTCGAGTGGACTAAGCAAAGATGAAGTTGAAAAAATGAGAATGGAAGCGCAAAGAAACGCCGCTGACGATAAAAAACGTAAAGAAGAAATTGATTTACGTAATCAGGCTGATTCTTTAGTATATTCAACCGAAAAACAATTGAAGGAATTAGGGGATAAAATTACCCCGGCTAATAAAGAGAAAATTGAGGCTGCCAAAGATAAATTAGCTGCCGCAATCAAAGATAATTCAAGCGATGTTCGTGCTGCGATGGATGAGCTTAATAATGTATGGAGTGCTGCTTCAACTGAAATGTATCAGGGAGCTGAACAACAAGCTGCCGGACAGAATGCAGAGCCAAATGGGGCACCAAATCAGGAAGCAACAAAAGATGATGGTGTGGAAGAAGCCGAATATACCGTTGTGGACGAAGACAAAAAGTAATATAAATTACTAAAATTAAAAGCCCGCAGAAATGTGGGCTTTTTTTGCTTGGGTGACTTTTGAAAAAGCATAATAATAACTCCACAAAGTAATTATACCTAACTATTTTTACTATTGCTAAGCATCTAAAATATATAAGAATAAGCAAAATAATTTAGTTAGCCGTTTTAAAAACTCATAATGCAAAAATCAATTCTCGTCAATAAGATACAAATTGTTGTCCTCGACTTTATAAAACAGTGGTGCTATCTGAACTTTCGGATATCGTAACCGCAATCTTTTAGTTTCGCTCAGGATAAAATCAATTTCGTTACCTATTTCAAACATAGGTGCAAAATGGAAAAAATGTTCTTCTGCCCTACCTTCGTCCCATCCGGCACGTTCTACCAAACCTTTCACAAATTCATCTTTGCGTGAAATTATATTTACCATCCCACAATTATTATGGCCAATCAAAACTACATGTTGCACCTGCCCTACCGAAATCGCATAGGACACTTTAAATTCACTATAACGTAGATTTGCACCACCAGAACGAATAATAAACGCAAAGTTATCGGGTTTCCTCAGAGTTTTGCGATTATCCATACACATGCCCACCAATAATGACGCTTTGTTATAAACATCAAATGGACGTCCAAGGTTGTGGTATTCTAAGAGTAACCCTATGGGTGTATCTTTGTACTCCAAGGGGATATCATCTACTTCACAAATTGCAATTAATTTTTCCATTAATAAACCTTAATTTCTATTCTCATTTTCAAAATTAAAAATATTTCACCTAATAATTAGTTAATGATGATTTAATAGTGAATATATTATGGAAATTAATATCACAAGAATTGATAATCAGAATTTGGATTTGCCCTTACCCAAATATGCAAGTAGTGGTTCTGCAGGAATGGATATTTAT
>CAYUZZ010000006.1:0-19163 GCA_964449505.1 uncultured Hyphomicrobiales bacterium
ATAATTTCATAAATTTAACATATTTTTGAGAAGTTTCAAAATATTTAAATTGATAATGAGTTCAAGATTGGCAGTTTCCCTCCTTTTTATATTTATTCCGACTATTATTGCTTTTGCAGAAGTAACAGGCAAGCAACCTGCAGTGGAGTTCATAAAGGATTCCATCGATAAATACTATTACACCTTCAATTATAATAAATTAGAAAAAATTCTAAATGAAGTGAACAATAACAAATCCATTGCAAATGATGATTTTATTACACCATATTATCGTGGTGTAATTAATTATTGCTTGGGAAGGATTTATTATAATTATAATAAAGAAAATGCTTACAAAAAGTTCGAACTTTCGTTGAATGATTTCTTGTCAATTAAAGACAAAGACAACGCAGAAATAAATGCACTTATATCCGCCGCCTACGGCAAGCTATCGTCATTATCTGTAATCAAGTCCTTATTTTATGGAGTTAAAGCCAAAGATTTTATAGAAAAAGCCTACAACTTGGAATCTGACAATACCAAAGTATTAATTGTAGCGGCAACTCACCTTATGCACACCCCTTCATTCTATGGAGGAGACAAAAAAAGAGCTAGAGAATTGCTTAACAGAATTATAAGCAACAAAGTTGGTGACTATAATAAGCGAAAATTAATTAATTGGGGTACTGTTGCGGAAGCCTATGCTTATCTCGCCCAGTTGGAGATTTTGGAAAATCATATAAGTGAGGCGAGAGCTAATATGAAAAAAGCATTAGAACTGGTGCCATATTACGGATTTGTAAAATATGACCTGGAGAAACAGATTAAAAATTTGGAATAATCACATCTTTTTATTGATGATTACTCCAAGTGGATTTACACTAGTTCTGTCAAATATCTTTACTTCAGCTTTGTTGTCATAAATAAAAATACCCAACTTTGAAATTTTAATTTTTGGATTATTGGTGCCAATTAACGGTTTATGGGTTGGAATGTTAATGTTTTTAATCATCCAAAGCTCGTCGATTGCTTGTAAATATGCTTGTTTATTATTCATGATGTCAAAAATAAGACTTTTCGATCAAAGATACTTAAGTAAAAATACTGTTCTTTTAATCTATCTTGGTATTTTTTAATAAAAAAGAAAGGTATTATTAAGAAAATAATTGTTACTTTTATATCGGATAAATATATCTGAATAAAAAATAAATAAAAAAATGAAAATGAATAAAATTTATAGATTTTCAAAGTCAATACACAAATGGAGTAGCATCAGTATTTCGATATTATTGATTTGGATGGGAATATCAGGCATATTGCTCAATCATCCCGAGCTAATTAAAACCATATCAGTACCCAAGTATCTTATACCAGGTAATTACAAAATTGAGAACTGGAATAGAAGTACGTTATCCGATATTAAATTCTCGAAAAGAGACACGAATCTAATTGTGATAGGTGGCTACGAAGGAGTATTCATATCCAGAGATAGGGGTAGTACTTTTAGCAGAGTAAACCGCAAAGGATTAGAGAATTCTCAGTACTTTAATAAAACAAAATCCATCTATATTCTCGAAAATACCCATAAAGATGGAATTCTGGCAGGTACATTCGGTGGACTTAATTTTTATGACTTTAAAACTAAGATTTGGGAAAAAATTCCACTTAAAGAATATTACGAAAAAGTTGTGAAAATTATTGATTATAAAAACGAGATAGCTGTTTTTACATCGTCAAATGCATATTTGTTACAAAAAGAAAATATTAGAAATGCCAAACCAATAGCATTGCATAAAAATCAAAAAGAGGCTTCAATAACCCTAATTGAATTATTCTTTCATTTACATTCAGGTGAAATATGGGGTTTACCCGGTAAAATAATATTCGATTTAGCAGGATTGATAATGATATTTCTTTCGATAAGTGGATTATATTTATGGATTACTCCCAAAAGCATAAAACTGAAAATTTTCAAAACTGATATAATTAAAGAAAATATATGGAAAATATTTAGATGGACTCATAATTATCATTTAAAATTGGGAATTTATGCTTCCACTATTTTACTAATAATGGGAGTAACCGGATTTTTTATGAGACCTCCGGCAATAGTAGCAATCATGAATGGTGAAATTGCCATCTCGAAAATTCCAGGTCTAAGTATGCCAAATCCATGGGAGGACAGAATCAGAAATGCTATGTATGACAGGGTTGCAGATAGAATGATAATTGATGCTAAAGATGGCTTTTGGCTATCTGACAAGGGATTGGCAGGAAAATATTCCCGTACGGCACCACCAGTTCCTATTTTTGCAATGGGCGCCACTGTACTGGAACAAGAGAGTAATGGGGACTATTTGATAGGATCTTTTGCAGGACTATACAGAGTTTTGCCAGAAAATGGTGAAGCAATTGACGCACTAACAGGCAGGAATCCATATAACATATCATTAATCAGACCTGGCAGTAATTTAATTACATCTCAATTTACAACACCAGCGGGAGATAGATATATCACTACTCACTTTGGTGGATTACAACCTGTAATGAAAACTAATCATTCGAGCAAATTACTTAGTATGCCAAAGGAATTCAAATCTAATTATAGTATGTCATTGTGGAACTATTTATTTGAACTCCACAACGGTAGAATCTTTGAATTTATGTTAGGTGATTTTTATATTCTTTTGATACCCCTTGCTTCACTCATATTCATCATTTCACTTTTTACCGGTGTATTCGACTGGTTTTATATAAAAATAATGCACTTACTAAACCGGAAAAAACGACCTAATCTTTAGATTCCAAATCCCTCTTTACAGTGGGAACAAAATCAACTGGTCTGCCAAGTATTTCCAGTCCAAGTATTTCTCTGGCTCTATCCAAAGCGTCGTCAATATTTCCAAGTACATTATCTTCACCCACAACATCAAGAAATCCGTTACCTGTCATTGCAAAGAGTGGCTGGGCATGAATTCCAGATAAAATTAGTTTTATATTTTTTTTCTTTAAATCGTGGTAATAATCTTCGAGAACCTTCATTCCTGTGGCATCTATCGCCGGAACATCTCTCATTCTTAATATGATGATTTTAGGTAATTTAGAGAATATACCAAGTTCATCTTTAAACTTTTGTGCAGCACCAAAGAAAAAAGGACCACTAATTTCAAACACTTCAACATTTTCTGGAACATTTTTGTTGTAAATGGCGTTGGGGTCATTTATTTCATCTGTATTTTCATCAAATTCCCGTGAGATAATATTTACTCCCGATACCTCAGACATTCTCTTCATAAATAATAACAAAGACATCAAAATACCAATTTGGATGGCTATTGTTAAATCAAATACTACCGTTAAAAAGAAAGTAGTTAGAAGCACTACAATATCACTTTTAGGGCTTTTTAGCAAGTGCTTGAATTCCCTCCATTCGCTCATATTGTAGGATACAATGATAAGAATTGCAGCTAAAGTAGCCATAGGAATTAATTTGGCAAGATTGCCAAAAAATAGCATGATTAATAATAGGGTAAGAGCATGAATAATGCCCGCTACAGGAGTAGTACCACCATTTTTGATATTTGTGGCAGTTCTTGCAATTGCACCTGTGGCAGGGATACCGCCAAATAGTGGGGTAACAAGATTTGCAATTCCCTGTGCTATCAATTCAGTGTTGCTTCTATGCTTGCCACCTATCATACCGTCTGCAACGACTGCAGATAATAGTGATTCTATGGCTGCAAGAATAGCAATTGTTGTTGCAGGTATTATCAAATTCTTAATCATATCAAGATTAACTTCAAAAAAAGTCGGAGATGGTAAATTTGAAGGTATTTCACCAAATTTACTACCAATGGTAGCAACTGGAATATTGAAAATAAATATTGTCAGTGTTGCAATTACTAAAGCTACCAAGGAACCTGGTATTTTTTTGTTTATCTTGGACCAAAATATTATAATTATCAGTGATGTTAAAGCTGTGCCAAATTCAAATAAATTAACGGTACTGAAATTTTGATAAATCACAATTAATTTCTCGTGAAATTCCGAGGGCATAGTTGCAATATTCAAACCTAGAAAATCTTTCAATTGGGTAACAAAGATAAGCAATGCTATACCGCTTGTAAAACCAACGATAACAGGATAGGGAATAAATTTAATAAGAGAACCAAATTTGGCAATTCCCATTATAATTAAAATGATACCTGCCATAATTGTGGCAACGGTTAAACCTGTAACTCCATAATCCCGAACAATATTATAGACGATGATGATAAAGGCACCGGTTGGACCACCAATTTGAACTCGACTGCCACCAAAGACCGAAATAATAAAACCTGCAATGATTGCTGTTATAATTCCCTTCTCAGGTGTTACACCACTTGCTATGGCAAATGCAATTGCCAAAGGAAGTGCAACAATTCCAACAATAACTCCAGCGTTTAGGTCGCTAAGGAATTGTTTTTTATTGTAATTTCTTAAAGTAGTTAGGACTTTAGGATAAAAAAAATTCTTCATAATTCCCAAAAAAAATTCGACATCTATTTTCTTTTCTTGAATCTACTAGGACCACCCGAACCAAATTTTCTTTTTGGATTATTACCGTATTTCTTTTTCTCTCCACCGCCATAATTGGGTTTGTCATCACTCTCAAATTTTCTTCTGTCATCGCCACCGAATTTAGGTCTATCACCATCACCGAATTTTCTTCTGTCATCGCCACCGAATTTAGGTCTATCACCATCACCGAATTTTCTTCTGTCATCGCCGCCGAATTTAGGTCTATCACCATCACCAAATTTTCTTCTGTCATCGCCGCCAAATTTAGGTCTATCACCATCACCGAATTTTCTTCTGTCATCGCCTTCGTATTTTCTTCTACTCTGATAACCGGAACCTTGGTCATCTTTTTTAGAATAATCAGGTCTTTGGAAATTAGGTCTCTCGGATCTGCCTTCTTCTCTTTGAATTCTATTAAATTCGGAGCCTTCAAAACATACAACAAATTCTGACTTTAAATCATAATCTTTAAATTTTTCGTAAAGTTGCTCGAAGGTGCCATAATGATGAGTTTCGTATGGGAAAGTCAAATTCATTCCAATGTAAGCCCTACGGTTAGGAATAATTTTAAACATAGTTTCAAGTAAACTTATCAAACGGTATGGAGTTTCAAGAAGAATAACAGTTCTGCTTTCCTTAGATAATCTTCTAATATCACTGAACCTGTCTTCGGTTTTTCTGCCTGGAAAGCCAGCAAACACGAATTCATGAGTTGCAAATCCACTTCTAACCAGAGCAGTTAAAATGGAAGTAACGCCAGGAACTACCTCTATATCTAAACCCTCGTCCAAAGCTACCTTAATAAAATGATTACCCGGATCCGCAATCAAAGGGGTGCCATCATCAGAGATGAGACATGCTTTTTCGCCTTTTTTAATTCTATCTATAATTTCACGGGTAGTTTCAACCTCATTGTGTTCATTAAGTGGGACCAACTCTTTTGTTAAATTAATATTTTTTAGAGTAATAGCACCAATTTTAATTTCTTCGCAAATCACGAAATCACATCTTTTCAGAGAATTTAATGCTCTTACAGTAAAATCATCTTTATTGCCAATAGGAGTAGATACAATATATATCTTACCACTTTTATCCTTATTTTCTTCAATCATTTTTGTACTTATTTAAATTATTTATACAAAAGTATGTAATTTTAGTCTATGTTAATTCGTTTTTAATATTTATAAAATTTATTTATTTTTGAATAAATTAATTGGAGAATATAAAATGGCAAAGCGAGAACTGAAAGTTACCAAGAAAAGAGATTCCGTAAAGTGGGAGTTTCCGTTGGGTAAACAAAATCTAATAATTATAGGTATTGGATTGATTGTGATATTGATTGGATATGCACTGATGGCAACAGGAATAACAGAAGAAGCTGCGGTAGCCGATGGTAAATGGAATAATGCACTTGCGGTAGTTGTTGCTCCGTTTTTATTAGTTATAGGTTATTGTGTTATTATTCCATTTGGTATAATTAAAACATTTACAAATAAAGAAGCCGCATAATGCAAACTAAATGCGGATTTGTAGCAATAATAGGAAAGCCGAACGAAGGTAAATCCACTCTTCTTAATGCAATTTTGGGAACTAAGTTATCAATTATCACCCCTAAACCACAAACTACAAGGAAAAAAATTCTTGGAATACATACTATCAGCAATCTTCAGATAATTTTTACAGATACCCCAGGTATAATTAAACCTAAGTATGAACTGCAGAAAGTAATGATGGACTATGTAGATGAATCTATTAAAGAGTGTGATTTGCTGATTTATCTTATTGCCGCTGACAAGTTGATTGAAAAAGATATTCCCGGATATATGATTGATTTACTCAATAATTATCAAAATAAGAAGATCGCCGTTATCAACAAGATTGATTTACTTGAGAATAAAAAAGATGTGCTGCCATATATTGCCAAAATGCATTCAATGAATATTTTCGAGGATATTGTTCCTATATCAGCACTTCATAATGATAATGTTGATAGAATGTTGGAAGTAATTACAAAATTTATTCCCGAAGCCCCTTTTCTATATGATGATGATATGCTAAGCACTCAGAATGAGCGTTTCTTTGTTTCCGAAATTATTCGCGAGACTATATTTGAAGAATTTGAAGAAGAAATTCCCTATTCCACTGAAGTTCAAATTAACACTTTCAATGAAAGGGAAGGACAAAAGTGGTTTATAGCTGCCGATATTATAATTGAAAGAACCAGTCAAAAGAAAATTATTATTGGTGAAAATGGCGCTGGCATTAAAAAAATCGGTGCAATTTCCAGACAAAAAATTGAAGAACATTTAGGAGCTGAGATATTTTTACAACTTTTTGTTAAAGTTAGGAATAAATGGCGGGACGATAAATCAAAGTTAAAATTTATGGGTTATTGACAAAATATAATGGAAGTATTTGGAATTTATGCGAACAGAACAAAAGATAATGCAATAACTGCGGCAATTAGTGCTGTTGATTTTTTGCTTAATCAAGGTGTTAAATGTTTGGTTGAGCCTTTAATATTTAATTTGTTGTCTGAAGAACAAAAAAGTTTAGTAGAGCAACACAACTTAAATGAATTTCAAAATTCTGCCGACGCAGTTCTATCATTTGGCGGTGATGGAACTTTGCTGTTGGTGGCAAGTGCACTCCTTCACTCGGAGATACCTGTGATGGGCTTTAATGTAGGCAAACTGGGATTCCTTGCCGAATTTAACGTTGACGAACTGGTAGTTTCCCTCAAAGATTTGCTTTCTGGTAATTTCCGTTTAATAGAAAGGACTGTACTTGAGACTTCGTTTAATTCCACAAAGTACTACGCTCTGAATGATTTTGTAGTTGAGAAACAATTCACTTCAAAAATGATTACTGTCAGAACCTATTCTGATGACCATTTTGTAGGTGAATATAGGGCAGATGGTTTGATTCTGACCACGCCAACAGGATCTACAGCATATAATCTATCTTGCTCGGGACCAATTATAGCACCTTCCGCAAGAGTAGTATGTGTAACACCTATATCCCCCCACACTCTTACAATACGACCATTGGTAATACCTGACACAAATGAAATAACTTTTGAATTGATGGAAACGGGTGATGGTGCCATTTTGGTTGCAGATGGGCACACTATCGGCATTATACAAGAAAGTGATAAAATATCTTTTAAAGTTTCTGACCTAAAAGTTAAACTGATTAAACCTAAGAAAACGTCTTTTTATGATGTCCTGAGAAATAAGTTTTTATGGGCAGCCACAACAATTGAGAAAGTATAAATATGGATATGTTTGCAGCGATAATTTGGAATGTTGATAAGGAAATAATTAGTTTCGGCAGCTTTGCTATACGTTGGTACGGGTTATTATTTGCTCTCGGTTTCATTATTGGTTACCAAATAATGCAGTGGATTTTTCTGAGGGAGGGCAAAACTCAAAAACAACTTGACTCATTGGCTATTACAATGATTGTAACAACAGTTGTCGGGGCAAGATTGGGCCATTGTTTGTTTTACGAACCTGCATATTATTTATCTAATCCCATTGCTATCTTTAAGGTGTGGGAGGGTGGTTTGGCAAGCCATGGTGCCGCCGTTGCAATTATTTTTGGACTATGGCTTTACTCGAAACGGCAGAAAAATATAAATTTTATGTGGATTCTTGACAGAATTGTAATTGTAATAGCCCTCGCTGGTACTCTAATTCGACTGGGCAATTTCTTTAATTCAGAAATATATGGAATTCCTACTGATGTATCATGGGCAGTTATCTTCAAAAATGTTGACGACATACCACGCCATCCAGTGCAGTTATACGAATCATTCTCGTATTTAATAATTTTTGTAGTACTATTTCTTATTTATAAATTAAAGCATCCTAATTTAAAAAGCGGACTTTTGTTCGGATTATTCTTAGTTGGGATATTTGGTGCCAGGTTTATACTTGAATATTTTAAAGTTTATCAAGCCGATTTTGAAGTAGGATTGCCTCTGAAGATGGGACAAATACTTAGTATTCCTTTAATATTGATTGGATTATATTTTATTTTTAAAAAAAATAAAAAAGATTGAGACATTTTCGCAACTTTGTTGTCTATACATTTAGAGGTGTGCAATTTTTTAATATGTTTTTTTTAAATGCGAGGAAGGTATAAATGAAAAACAAATACAATTTGGCGATATTTTCAATTATTTTTGCTTCCTTCTTTATAACTAATGCTTTTTCAAACGAAAAGCAAGATATACTTAATAAACTTGCAGCTGGAATTAATCAAAATAATTTTGGCACCGAATTTTGCTTGAGCATTCCTCCTGCTCTTAGCGAATTAGTTTATAACCCTAACAACACAATCAAAATCTATGCTTTTGCTTTGTATGATTCAAAAGTGAAGATTTCCATACTTAATAAAAATTATTCCGACGAAAAATCCGTTAAATCTGGAGAGTTAATAGAGTTTACTCTATCGCCCGAATTAGCACAGCCATATCTGAAAACGGCTGAGAACCAGCCTGTTGTTAGCGATATTTATCAGAGAAGTGCAATTCAAATTAGTAGTGATTCCCCAGTATCTATTTATTCACTCATAATGTACAATAGTTCGGTTGAAGGTTTTCTTGTTTATCCTATTAGCAAATTATCCAAAAGTTATTTAATTTCGACGTACAAAGACCCTGTTTTTTATTATCCGATTTTTAATAGTTTACCTGCTATCATTACTATTGTTTCGCCGTTTGACGAAAATAAAGTTACCTTTGATATGGGTGGCAATGCCAATACATTAAGTTCGGACGGTTTAAAACCGGGTGATAATTTATCAAGAGTTTTGAATAAGGGTGATGTATGGGTTATTTCTACAAAGGGACGCGAGTCCGATCTAAGTGGTAGCTCGGTCAAATCTGATTTGCCGATAGGGGTAGTAAGTGCCAATCAATATTCCAATATACCCATAGGCAACAAGAGTGGCAACTATACCGTGGAAATGGAAACTCCTATTAATACATGGGGCAAGACATATCTTGCAGGAAGGTTTTTCAATAGAAAAACATCACCTATTATTAGAGTTTATGCCAAAGAAGCTAACACAAATGTTTACGTAAATAATTACCCCGCAGGCACTATCAAAGATGCGTTTGGCACAGAAAATAATGCATTTCTCGAATTGAGATTGTCAGATTTTGTCAGTGATGATTTTTACGCTATTAGCTCCGAAAAACCAATTAATGTTGTTCTGTATAATACTGGAACAGAAGAAGATGGTTTGCCAACTCCCCTTGGAGGACCCTTCAAAGTAGTACTTACTCCTGTTGAACAGTACCAACAAACATCAATGTTCTCGCTACCATATACCTCACTAAATGATTTTGCTTCTCATTATTTGAGTATTTTTACCGAGCTTGATGAATCCCAGCAAATCCCGGATTCATTAGAGCTTATTAAGTTTAAACTTAATACTGAATTAATATTCAAAGTTAAGAATTTGAAACATTTGATAAGAAAAGATTTGTTGAATATAAATGGTAAAAATTATTCATATATAGCAGTTCAAATTCAAACTGACGGGAGTTATGCCATTAGGTCCAACAAATCATTCTATTCTATTTCTTATGGTTTTAAGAATAATTTGGTTTATGGGTTTTTGCCGTCAATTAACTTGAAGAATTTATCCTCAGATGATGCACTTGCTCCAGTAGTAAAATGGGACATACTCTGCAATGGAATAATCGAGGGGCAGACCGAAGATGTTGCAGAAGCAGGTACCTTAGCCTCTAACTTGTCGGGTCATCTTTTTATGAGCAATGAATCCGAAAATATATCCGTGATTGAAATAGACAAAATCATACCTGGAATCACAAAAAAAATTGATTGGAAATTAAAGGTAATTGATATGAATAAAACGGCTAAGGCGAAAATTAAATTCTGGGATGCTGCTTCTAATCAAATTGATGCCACTATTATTTATAAACCTTCCGAATTGGCATTTGAAGTGAATTATGTATATTTTGGCTCATTCAAATCATCGGAGTTTGTTGAAAATGATTTGAAAATCATCAATAATTCTGATGAAGACATTTATATAGGTTCTTTTTCCCTGAAATGGGGTAACAAGGGATTCTCTATTCTAAATAATAGTAACGTGACTATTCCCACTAAGAAATTTGCATTGGTAAAATTAAAATTTGATGCTGGCGACGATGGAATAAAAGTTGATTCATTAGGTTTTGTAGATACATGTGGGGTTACTTATAAAGTTAAATTAGAAGCTAACGTGGGAAGCCCCGTAATTGATGTAAGTGATGTATATTTTGGTGATGTGATTATAGGCACCACAAAAACTCTAACATCTATGATTAAGAATACAGGTGCAAGCAAACTTGTAATCAATGGTTTTAATTTACCTAAAAGTAATGCAATTCAAGTGGATTTTAAAAGAACTATTAATCCTGGAAATCCTCTACAGGTTGAACCGGGCGCATCATTCGAATTTGATGTTAGCTTTCTACCAACCAACGACCAGTTTGTTACTGACTCTGTCATTTTAATAAGCGATGCCCCTACTAAAGATAATATTGCAATAATCAATGGGCGTGGAATTCAACCGGGATTGATGGCAAGCTCGTATGATTGGGGCAGACAAAGAATACACAGAAGCGAATTTCCTGCTGGACCTTACCCTGCACTTAATCCAGCAAGCGGTATTGTAATACAAAACCAAGGCTCTAAAGATTTAAGAATTGCTAAAGTTGAAATTAAAAATGAAATCAATCCTGATGCCTTTGAACTTAATGTACTTCAACTGAATAATAAAGAGCTAAAATCAGGCGAGTCGATGGTGCTCCAAACTGCGTTCAGACCTAATAAGCTGGGAGTGAGCAAATTGTTGATAGAGCTAACAGACGAAAACGGGAATAAAACGCAGACTCAACTTTTAGGATTTGGAATTGTCCCAAAATTAAGGCATTCTGAATTAGATTTTGATACTGTCGTGAGCGAAAATTATCAGGAACCCTCTATATTAGAACTCGAAATAAGCAATTTACCTGAAGAGGATTGGGTTTATGCCGACACCGTTAATATATTTGATATTTTCTCCGAAAATACGGGCGATATTTCTGATCAGTGGTTCAAATACGGTTCCAAAGGTTTCAAATTCGATAAAAGTAAAATAAATTTTCCTATAAAATTAGCACCAGGGCAGTCCTACTTTCTACCAGTAGCATTTGCAGCATCAAGTGGTGAGCAATTTTCGGCAAATCTTAAAATTGTATCAGATGCAATTGAATATCCTTCTATCAAATTAAAGGGTTTTGGAATAGAACAGAGTTTATCTGTATCTGATGGAAGTGCCGAAACATGCACCAACACACCAGTTCAGATAAGTAGTATTATCAAAAATAATGGTAATACCGACATACAGGTTTCGCCCATTAAGTTCATCGAGCCTCAGTCGGAATTTTCATTTGTCGAGGATAAAGACATCAGCGATGGATTTACCTTATTGCCCAATCAGGACAAAGAAATTAAAGTACTGTTCAGACCAGTATCGCCAGTTACCAAAACAGTGGAAATTTTGATTGAGGCAGTTGATAATCAAAATTTGAGAAAAGTGGGTTCTATCACAGGAATTTCTAAATCTTATTTTATTAGTTCATTCTTAAAACCAATCGAACAAACACTTCAGGTTGGTTCTGTTGCCAAAATTAGTATTAATCTGGAAAGCTCCTTATTCAACGAAAATACTATTATCAAGGAATTCTCATTTATTATAAAATTCAATTCCAAAATATTGAAACCATTGCCTGATGAGTTTAATGATGGTAGCATTATTAAGGGAAAATTTTATAGGGAAATTAGCTTTATAGGTGCAGATAAAATGAAAATTACCTTTAAATCTTTAACCAATGATGGTATAAACCAATCTTGTGAACTAATCGAATTAGCCTTCCAAACTTATTACCCCAACGATGCTCTAAGTTATTCCAATATTGAGGCCATTTCCGAATCGGTAGATAATAACTGCGTCGCAATAAAAAAATCTTTAGGCAGAATAAATATAGAAGAACAATGTATTGGCAATCTAAGGCAGTTTACTTATAATGGTAATAAATATAATCTAGGAAAAGTAAACCCAAATCCCGTTTCAAATGACGAATTCAAAATTAGCTTTGGCATTGGGATAAGTGCAACAACCGTTATTACAATAACTAATTCACTTGGGGAAGTGATATTGAAACCTATTGATAGTAGTTTAGAAAAGGGCACATACGAAATCTCAATTCCAACAGTTAATTTAGGTTCGGGACTTTATTTTATTAGCATAAAATCAGGACCATTTACGGCAAACGAAAAATTGATAATCAGCAAATAAGGACAACTTTTTTCATTTTTCCTTGGCTGGTGGCTCTGTCAAAAAAATTGAACTTGGATTATCTGAAATTGCTCGTAGCGTTTTCTGTAAACTTCTGTTAGTCATTTTAATTTGTTCGAGAGTTTCCTGAATAGTCAACAGAGCAGCATCACTCCGATAAGAAAGGTTGTTAATGGAATTCCCGGTTTTATCAACTAATGAATCATATTTTATATATACTTTATCAACAAATTGAGGCAATTTCATCATTACAATTTGATTAGTTAATGTATCTACCATCATTTGCAAATTATATGATGTTTTCAACAATAATTCACTTGTAGCGTTGGCATTGGCAAAAACGCTCGAGCTGTCAATTTTATTTATAACCTGAACCAACATGGCACTCGACTGGTTTAAATTGCCGATAATGTCAAAAAGCTCCTGATTGGTCATTAACTTATTTGAATTATCCAAAAATCGAACCATTCCATTCGATATATTGTGAATATCGAGCTTAAGTAAATTGTTGATTACTTCCTGGGCAGCAATAGTCATTTCCTCAAAGCCAGATGGAGCTGATTTGATTAAAGGATAGGGCGGAGTGAAATTAATACTGGGATATATTTGTGCCATTTCTGTAGTTGGATAGTGCAACTGAAGAAACTTACCTCCGGCAATACCAGACATTGTAGCCTGAACTCGTAAACTGTCATTAATATTAATATTTAATTCAATTTGCATAATCACCTCAACCAATCTACCATCAGGGGCAACTTTGATATCAGAAATCCTACCGCAAGTTACACCTTGATATTTTACTGAAGAGCCTTTTTCGAGACCTTCAACCGAGGTATCAAAATAAGTAACATAGTAATTCTGCACTTTCATAAATTGATTTGCACCAAGCCATAAAATTATGCCTGTAATAATTATTACACCCAGAATTACAAATAATCCTATAAAAAATGCATAACCTGTTTTCTTTTTCATTTCATAACCCAATTAATAATATTTTCAAGCAATCCGATTAAAGAAATTATAAACAATATTCATATCACTTTTATTTTTTAATTCCTCTGGGGTACCAGTGGCAATTATTCCCTTAACACTTTTGTCAAGCATAATAATTCTATCGGCAGTATTTAGTATGCCCGCCAAATCGTGTGATACAATAACCATAGATGTTCCAAGAACTTTATTAATTTCGATTGTTAATTTATCCATAGATGCAGAGGTAACAGGGTCAAGTCCAGAGGAAGGTTCATCAAAAAATAAAATTGATGGGTCTAATACCATTGCCCTTGCCAAAGCAGCCCTTTTCTTCATACCACCACTGATCTCAGCTGGGTAGAACCATTGATAGCCAGTTAGTCCAACAGCATTCAATTTAATGTTAATCATATCCTCTTTCTCTTTTTCAGTTAACTTGGTGTATGTATCCAGAAGCAACCTTAAATTCTCGTACAGCGACATTGAAGCAAAAAGACCACTTGATTGAAATAAAATCCCAAAAGTTTGCAAGATGTTTTTTCTTTCCATATAATTTGCATTCACAAAATCGGTGCCATTTATAAAAATTGACCCAGAAGTGGGTTTTTCTAAACCAATTAGCTGCCTAAGAAGAGTGCTCTTGCCACAACCACTACCACCAACTATTAGGAAAATTTCACCTTTTTTAACCGTGAAATTGATATTTTCCAAAATGACCGTTTGACCATATTTTACTGATAAATTCTCTACAACTATTATATCATTTCCTATCATTTATATCCCAAGTGCACTTAATAAAAAAGTAAAAACCGCATCAATTAGAATAATCATAAATACCGAGCTGACAACCGAAGAAGTTGTGGTTTTGCCGACATTATCTGCTCCCCCGCTGGTTGATAAACCCTTGTAGCAGCCTATGGTAGCAATAATAAAACCAAAAACAACACTTTTGATTAATCCGGAAATGATGTCCCCATAAGAAATTGCTACCTGTAAGCGATTGATATAACCTATAATTGTAATATCCAAAGTGCTAAGAGCAGCTATCAAACCACCAGTCACACCAACCACATTACAAATTAACACCAAAATGGGCATCGCTAAAGTTACTGATAATATCCTTGGAATGACTAAAAAATTATATGTATCAAATCCCATTGACTCCAAGGCATCAATCTCGTCGGATACTTTCATCGTGCCAAGCTGTGCTGCAAAAGCAGAGCCCGACCGACCAGCCACAAGAATTGCAACCATCAGAGGTGATAATTCTCTTGTTAATGAAATCCCTACCAGGTCAGCGATAAAAGTGTCTGCCCCGAATTGTTTCAATTGCAATGCACCCTGATACCCAGATATCAAACCAATAAGAAACAATATTAGCAAAGTAATTGGTAGAGCCATAACTCCATTGCGAGTAAATAATTCAGGAAAATCAACCCATCTAATCTTGGTGGGCTTAACTAACGAAGCAATTAGTTTAAAAATTACCATCCCTAAAAAAGATATGAAACTGTATAGCTCTCCAAACATTCTGATTATTATCATACCCACATTATTGAAATAACGAACAATCCAACTAACATTTTCTTTGTTGGATTCAACTTCATCGCTACTATGGATAATTCTTAAATAATTAGAAAGGCTTGTAGTTAAGTTTTCTAACTCGAATTCAGCATTAATCATCTTTGCAATTCTTC
Organism: uncultured Hyphomicrobiales bacterium; assembly: GCA_964449505.1. Lineage (GTDB taxonomy): Bacteria > Bacteroidota > Ignavibacteria > Kapaibacteriales > UBA2268 > JBDHXE01. The sequence goes on from CAYUZZ010000006.1 coordinate 15,570, forward strand.
TCAATTTGATAATAAGTAGAATTAAATAAGAATCATATTCTATAACACCATTTAGGTCTAAAACGATTTTGTTAATATTACTAAAATCAGAATCATGGAAATTGAAGCCGGTAGAATTCCTTATTAAAGGTGACTCACTTGGGATAACATAAGCTGTGTCATCAATTTGCTCAATCTGGTAGTGCCTTATTTTTATCTTCTTCTTAAACAAATTTAATAAATCCCTTATTTGAATTGTTAAATATATATATTTATTATTAAATTTTCAATAGAAATAAAAGCAAATGAATAACTTGTTCGTTTCTAATCATTATTTTTTATAGTTTTCATAAAATGATTCAGCTAAATAATCTAACTAAAATATACGACGAAGATACTTTAAAAAATTCTGTAATGAAGGATTTAAATTATACATTCCAACCAAAAAAAATATATGTGATGTTCGGCAGAAGCGGTTCTGGAAAATCCACATTGTTGAATTTGATTAGCGGGATTGATATTCCTACCAGTGGCAGTATAATTATTAATAATCAAAATATTACTGAGTTTGATGAAAAGAACAGAACAATTTTTCGAAGGAAAAACATAGGATTTGTATTTCAGTTTTTTAATTTAATTCCTACCCTTACAGTATTGGAAAATTTATTACTGCCATTAGAACTTGTAGGCAGAATATCTAAAATTGAGATAGAAAAATCGAGGGATTTATTAGACAAAGTAGGGTTGATTCATAAAGAGAACTCATTCCCAGACAGATTGTCAGGTGGCGAGCAACAAAGGGTTGCCATTGCCCGTGCTTTGATACATGAACCACAGATTATTCTTGCTGACGAGCCAACTGGTAACTTAGACTTTGAAACAGGCTTGCAGATTATTGATTTATTAGATAAATTGATAAGACAACAGAATAAAATGATGATAATGGCAACGCACAGCAAAGAAGTTATGGGATTGGCAGATAGAATAATTTCACTAAAGGACGGTAAAATAAGTGAAACAGATGCTCCGGGCAGCAGATGATAATTTTATTAAAATCTGGGGTTAGGTATTATAAAAAGAATATGTTGCAGCTACTATTGTCGATTGTTGGAATTGCCTTAGGGGTTGCTGTGGTGATTGCAATAGATTTGGCAAACAATAGTGCAGTAAAAGCCTTTGATATATCTATGGAAAGTGTTTCAGGCAAAGCAACACATCAAATTACAAGTTCTAACTATTTGGATGATTCCTTATTATGTTATTTGAGGAATAATTTTGGCATTATTAAATCTGCTCCCGTAATTGAAAAATTCATTAGATTAACTGGAGAAAAAAAAGCAACTCTTACATTCTTAGGGTTAGAACCTTTTTCCGAAAAGTATTTTAGGAATTATCTTAATAATGAAAAAGTTAATTTCCAAACTAATTTAATACCTTTATTAATCAGGAAGGCTCATGTAATTGTTTCGGAAAGAACCGCAGACAAATTTAATTTCTCAGTAGGTGATTCTATAAAGTTTGAGAGTGACGGTGTTAATTATTCAGTTTATCTGACATTTATTATCAAGATAGATAATAATCTGGAAGCCGAGGCAGCCGAAAACCTTATCATTTCTGACATCGCTGTTGCACAAGACCTTTTTAATTTAAAAAATGAAATTTCAAGAATTGACTTAATTCTCGAAAAATCAAATGATATAAAAAATATAAGAGCCCACCTTGATCCGTCGCTAATCTTTGGAACTTCCGATTCACGAGCTAAAGCGGGTAAGAATATGACTGATTCATTCAGAATCAATCTAACTGCAATGAGCATGCTTTCTTTAATTGTCGGTATGTTCCTGATATATAATACTATGACTTTTTCGGTGGTTCAAAGAAGAAGATATATAGGACTATTGCGATCAATAGGCGTTACTCAGGGCGAGATATTCAGATTAATACTATTTGAATCATTAACCTTGGGAATTGTTGGAACATTGCTGGGCTTGATTGGTGGCATTACACTTGGGAAATTTTTAATTCAGCTGGTAACCAAGACCATCAATGATATGTATTTTGTATTGCAAGTACAAGAAATGTATTTATCCACTTTTTCAATTATGAAAGGATTATTTTTAGGAATAGTTGCTACTTTGCTATCTGCTTTGAAACCGGCTACCGAAGCATCAAAAGTGCCGGCAGGCATTGCAATGATACGTTCACTAAGCGAAACAAATCTAAAGAATAAGACAAAAAAGTTTTTTATTTACGGTTTGGGCTTGGTGCTATTAGGGTTTATTATCTTGAAATTTCCCACAAAGAATATTTATCTAAGTTATGTTGGTGTAGTGCCGTTTTTAGCTGGATTTGCACTTATTAGCCCCCTTGGGGTGGAACTAAGTATAAAACTGATAACCCCCATTATGACATATTTCTTTGGTTCAATAGGAAAATTATCGGCACGAGGAATTAGCGAAAATTTAAGCCGCACAACTATTGCCATAGCAGCTCTGTCTATTGCACTATCGGCAGCAATTGGAATTGGTACTATGGTGGGTAGCTTCCGTCAAACAGTAGTTGATTGGTTAAACTTCAGGTTAAAAGCAGATATTTATGCCTCTGTTCCAACAAATGTATCCAGATTTAATGACGGCAGTTTTCCAGAATGGGTAGTTGATTCTGCCAAAACCATTTCTGGAGTAAAGGCAATGAATCTGTATAGGGAGACACAGATTAACAAAAATGGCATGGTTTATCATTTGCTGGGTATGTCTGTCCAATCCTTTGATTATGAGACATTCAAAGAACAAATCACAAGCACAGACCAAATTTGGAAAAAATTTCAAAATACTGAATCCGTTGTGATTTCAGAATCGTATTCATATAAAAATGATGCCAATGTTGGTGATACTTTGCTAATACCAACAGATATGGGAGTGAAGCCCTTTATCATAATCGCTGTAAATTATGATTATGGTTCGGATATGGGATTAATTTGGTTGAATTTAAAAACCTATCGAAAGTATTTTAATGATAACAATTATTCAGGATTGGGTATATTTGCCAGTAAAGAAAGTGATGTGGAACAAATTGCAGCCTCACTCGAGCAGAAGATTTCCCCCAAACTTACTTTTTTGGTTCGTACCAATAAGAAACTAATCCAAAGTTCTATAGATGTTTTTGATAGAACTTTTATCATAACAAATGTGCTACAGTTGCTTGCTATCATTGTTTCTTTCATTGGTATCCTATCAGCGTTGATGTCGCTACAATTAGAGAAATCGAGGCAATTCGCCATACTCAGAGCTAACGGGCTAACACCATTACAACTATGGAAACTTGTAATTTATCAAACAGGAATTATGGGATTAATAGCTGGAATATTTTCAATTCCCTTGGGAAATATAATTGCCTATATCCTAATTGACATTATTAATTTAAGATCATTTGGATGGTCAATTAATTTCTATTTCGAACCTGTATATTTGATGCAGGGGTTGATAGTAGGAATTTTATCTGCCATATTAGCTGGAATATATCCTGCTTGGAAAATGGCAAAAACACCACCTGCAATTTCATTGAGGAATGAATAGTATGTATAAATATATTTTATTTCCAATATTACTTATCTTT
>CAYUZZ010000007.1:0-18875 GCA_964449505.1 uncultured Hyphomicrobiales bacterium
CTTATTGTTAAAGAACCATTTAATTGATTTAATATTTCCAGATAATTTTACCGATAATTCAAGTTTTTCACCAACAATCAATGTTTGTTGTGGTGACTGACTTAAGATTTTGGGTAACAAATCAACTGATAATTCGGCTTCATCAGACTTGAGAGTAGGTCCGCAGGGGTTACCCACCATACAATAGTACTTTCCAATATTAGCTTCGCCAGCGCTATTTAAAATAAGTTCTGGGGAATTAGGTACTGTGAGTATATTACCCTTAAAATACCATCTATAAGACAATTGTTCACCAGTTGCTTCAATTTTGAAAACAACTTTATTTTTCTCGCAAACCCTCACACCAACCGGCTGTTTTGTAATTGCTGCTGGAGTATTGACTACCAACAATGCGGTATCGCTTATAACTGGCGGTTCACAAAAACCAGATATTTTGCACCAATATTTACCGGCTTGCTCTGGTTGTATATTAGTTATTTGTAAATTGGCAGAAGTTTTGTTAGTTAGTTCTGCTGCATCTTTAAACCATTGATATTTAATGTCCTGTCCGTCGCCTTCGGTCTGAAACTCGACAGTGCCACCCCCGCAAGTAATTACGCTTTGTGGTTGCTTCTTCACAACGGGTTTTTTCCTCACTTTAATCAAGGCTTCCGAACTTGAAATATTGGGAGCACAGTTAGACGTAATTACAACTCCATAATATCCCTCGTCGCCCGGTTGGGAATTTTTTATCTCGTAAACAGAATCTTTGGCATTAAATATATTCGCTCCATTTTTTCTCCATTGATAAGTAAGTCCCAGTCCGCTTGTTACAACATAAAGTTTATAAGACTCGCCCTCACATAAATCTTTGCTTTGGGGATGGGTTGTGATAGAATAAAAACCATATATATTAAATGAGTTCTTTGACTCAGATTTTTTGTTTGGGTCATTCACATCAGATATTTTTATTTTGTAATTTCCCCCTTGCGGAAAATCTGCAGGGATATTCCATGTAAAGTTACCACCAATAGCACTAAAACTATTTGATAATACATAAGAGTAGCTGGAACCTCCATCAGCAGATAACTCAATTTTGATATTATCAACAGCAGCAGATTTCCATTTTAAAATCATTTGATTTCCTACACAATAACTTTCGGCACCAACAGGTTCGGTAAGCTGCACCCCGCGTACTAAAATTTCCTTTACACTCATCCAGTTCCAACTATCACCACTTCCTTTATCATCATTATTACTTGCCACCCCTACTGCTCTCATAAAATACTTGCCTGGAACAACAGGAGCTTTCCATGTAAAATCAAAATCTGCCGAGCCCGATGATGCTGTTTTGGGAGCACTCTGCACCAATTCACCAAGTAGAGCTTTGGTACCACTACCAGCTGAAAGAGTGCCAATATTATCCTCACCAGTTAAAGATGTTTTTATTCCAATATTAATACCGGCACTTAGGTTAGCCGAATTGTAAACTCTGATTACGTAACTATTAGTCGAGCCGGGTTCAACTGTTGTGGCACCAGACTGCAATGTTACTTGCGTTCCCGAATTAGGTGAATTACCGTGACAACTGCCGCAACCATTTGACAATGTAGATGTTCTGGTTCCCCTGCCACTTTTGTCTGCATAAGTATTTAATCCATTCATAAATACTACTACAGTCAAAATTCCAAATATTAATAACTTATTCATTTTCTTTTAATAAATCTGTAAAAAATTATTAACAAATTTAAAAATTTTTTTTCTCATTTCTCTTAAAAACTTTGCTAACATAACTCTAATCTATTCGTCTATTACAAATATTTGAATTAATAAGGAAATGGATAAATGAATTTAACTAAAATATTTGCAACTTTTCTTCTTGCGGCAACCATAGTATTTGCTCAGCCAAAGATTGAAATAAGTGGTGCTAATCAAAAAGACTGGGGAAAAGTATCACCAAAAGATAGTCCACTAAGTACCAAAATTCTTATCAAAAATACTGGTAATCAAAATCTGAAAATCACCAAGGTAAAACCCTCTTGTGGTTGTACCAGTGCACCTCTGGAGAAGAACGAATTATTGCCCAATGAATCCACTCATGTTGATGTTTCTTTTAACGTAAGCGGAAATACTGGCAACGTAACCAAAACAATATTAATTGAATCGAACGACCCTACAAATGCTTCTATAAATTACCTTTTAAAAGCCGAAATCGTACGTCCACTCACTATTCTGCCCTCCACTTATATGACTTTCAATACTTTGCAAGTTGGTATGGAAGGCGAATCAAAACTAAAAATTAAGAATACTTCCAACAGTCCAATTTCCTTGCTCGAAACTAAGGTAGAGCCTGATTATTTAATTGTGAACCTAACTGGGAAAAAAACGCTTAAGCCTGGCGAGGAATTTGAAATTAAAGTAAAAGTAACTCCTCGAAAAGCTGGTACAATAAACACTAAACTTTCTATCAAAACTACAAGTGAGGATTTTCCCGTTATCGATATCTTTGGTTACGGCAGAGTAGCCGAATCACCAATTTTTAATAATAAATAACTATCTGATTTAATTTTTTTTATTATATTGCCTAAATGCTGTATTAATAAATTGGAGAAGCTATGTCGTTTATTAAAGAATTTAAGGAATTTGCAGTTCGCGGTAATGTTGTGGATATGGCAGTAGGTATCATTATCGGTAGTGCTTTTGGTAAAATTGTTTCATCATTTGTAAATGATGTAATTATGCCCCCAATTGGTTTGCTGCTCGGTGGCACCGATTTCTCTAAACTTAACATAATTTTGAAAGATGCAGTCGGAGAAATTCCAGCCGTAACACTTAATTATGGAGTGTTTTTAAATACAATTATAGATTTTGCAATTGTTGCCTTTGCAATTTTCACAATGGTCAAATTTATGAATAATCTAAAGAAAAAGGAAATACCTGCTACACCAGCAGCTCCGCCCACCCCTTCCGAAGAAGTATTGTTGTTACAGGAAATCAGGGATTCGCTACGCAAATAAATTTTATCTATACTTACTAATATTCATATTTTTTACAATCAAGAATGTTATACTCCTAAGAAAGTAAACATTCTTTTATTTATATATACCTTCGAAAATAGTTTATTGAAAAAGTTATTAGTGATGCGGTTTAGCAAAAACTAAATATCAACAAGTTTTTTTTTATTGCTTCGTCAGGTTTCTTGTAAATAGGGTAAATATATTGTTGCAAGTATCCTTTGCAAGCAAATAACATTATTATTCACAACCTAAATTGAGGAAATAAATGAAATTATCAAAAATATTTATTGAATTTTTTCATAGTGAAAAGGCTGGTGGGCTAATTTTAGTCTTTGTTACACTTGCTTCACTTATTTTAGCAAATTCTGCTTATCAGACAAATTATATTAATTTATGGCATATCGAACTTGGTGGGCACACAATAGTTCATTGGATTAATGATGGGCTGATGACAATCTTTTTTCTTTTGATTGGTTTGGAATTAGAAAGAGAAATTTATCATGGCGAACTTTCCAATATCAAAAATGCTTCATTGCCCATCTTTGGGGCAATGGGTGGAATGGTTGTACCCGCAGGATTATTTTTATTGTTGAATTTTGGGACCGAAACACAGTCGGGTGCAGGCATTCCTATGGCAACAGACATTGCTTTTGCAATAGGTATTCTTTCGTTATTGGGCAACAAAGTACCGGCTTCACTCAAAGTATTCCTTACAGCATTAGCAGTAATGGACGATTTGGGTGCAATCATTGTGATAGCCATCTTCTACACAACATCATTAGCTTTTACAAATTTATTTATTGCATTGGGTATTTTTGGACTTCTAATAATTCTTAACAGACTGAAAGTAAGTAATTTAATCCCCTATCTGGTTGGTGGTGCTGCTATGTGGTATTTTATGCTTAATTCTGGTGTTCATGCAACTATAACAGGTGTTCTCTTAGCATTTGCAATACCATTCGGTAACGGTGGTTCAAAATCTGCATCATTTATTCTTCAGCACTTTCTGCACAAGCCAGTTGCATTTTTTATTTTGCCATTATTTGCTATTGCCAATACCGGAATCGCCATTGGAGATGATTGGCTTGGAGCTTTAGAACAGAGCAACAGCATTGGCATTATTGCCGGACTTGTCATTGGCAAACCTTTAGGTATTTGGCTCTTTTCATTTATTGGAGCAGGATTGGGGCTTTGCGCCTTACCAAGCGATTTAAAGTGGCAGAATATAATAGGTGCTGGATTTTTGGCGGGTATTGGTTTTACTATGTCCATTTTTATAACACTTCTGGCGTTCGATAACGCTGAAATTATAAATAACTCGAAAATTGCAATTTTGATTGCATCAACTATTGCTGGTTTAATAGGATTTATTTTCCTTAAATTGACACTCAAAGCACCTGTGAAAATTGAAGAGGAATTACAAGTATAAGTAAGCATAGCCAAATAATAAACAATTTAATTAAACGTAAGACTACAATTAAATTATTTTATGGTTACAATTTATGAACAAAATCATTAAATTTGGCGAAGATGTAGAAGGTTACAATATACCTGTACTAAATGAAAGAGAAATAAGAGCTGGGGCTGGGATCCTTTTTGTATTGATGTTTATTGCAATTACCCAAGCAGGCGGGCATGGGGAATTCACTTTATTGAAATATTCAATATCCATTTTCTTAACCGACATTATCATACGATTGTTTGTTAATCCAAAATTTGCACCTTCCTTAATAATAGGACGTTGGATAGTTCGCAATCAAGTACCCGAATACGTTGGTGCACAACAAAAGAAATTTGCTTGGATAATTGGTCTGGTATTAGCTTTAATTATGTTTGCACTTCAAGTTGTTGTTAATTCATTCAGCCCAATTACGGGTATGATTTGTTTTGTTTGCCTGATATTTCTTTTTTTCGAATCTGCTTTTGGTATTTGTATTGGTTGTAAATTATATTCTTTGGTTTATAAACAGAAAGCTCAATATTGTCCAGGCGAAATTTGCGATGTGAAATCAAGACAGGAAATACAGAAAACAAGCTTAACTCAGGCATTTGTCATTTTGGGATTTATTGCTTACATATTTTTGATGGTCTATTTATTTAACGATAATTTTAGTAAAAAACCCTTTGATTTGTTCGGAATTACTAATACTTCGCAAACTAAGTAATCCACATTTGCTTTAACCAGTAACAGCTTTACTGGAATATCATTCTCAATCGACAAGTATTTCAACTAACTTGCAGATATTTTGTTTTAATTATTACTATTTAGACCTTGTTAATACAATCTGGTATTAAATATCAATTAATATCCGTTTTCTTACTTAATTATTTGTAATTATTCCAAAATTCTATTAGTTTAGAGGGTCTTTTTATTACAATTTAAAAAAATATATGAAACAAAGTCCGTATAATGCAACTGTAGTAGGTAAAATTCACCTAACCCCTGATTTAATGATTTTAAGAGTTAAAACCGACGAACCGAGAGCTGAGTTCATTGCAGGGCAATACACTACTATTGGTGTTTTGGCCAAAGAACCACGTTCCCCAAATTCTGTTATCCCCATGGATAATATTAAAGATGATGAATTAATCAAAAGACCATACTCCATTGCATCTGCCAAGCAAGAAACAAGAAAATTCGAGTTTTACATAAGCCAAGTAAAATCAGGACAATTGACACCACGCCTTTTCAACCTGACACATGGTCGCAGAATTTGGGTTGCAGAGCATATTTTAGGCATCTTCAATCTTAATCAAGTACCCGAAGGCAGTAATATTGTAATGGTAGCAACAGGTACAGGGCTGGCACCTTTTATTAGCTTCCTGCGCTCCCATCTATCCGAACACTCCAACACCAAACTTGCAATTCTTCATGGGGCTGCTTATCCTTGGGATTTGGGTTATTATAGTGAATTGATGTTAATCAGACATACATTCAACAATTTCAGCTATTTCCCGACCTTGCTCAAAGCCGATGATAGTTGGGCGGGGCTTACTGGTTATATTGAAAAACATTTAGAAAGTGGAATATTGGAAAATAAAGCAGGTATAGAAATTAATCCTGATAAAACTCATTTCTTCCTTTGTGGCAATCCAAAGATGGTCAATTCTGTTACAAATTTCCTAAACAAATATAATTATACTATACATACAGATGATTGCCCTGGAAGTCTTCACATAGAAGAATATTAGTTTCAAATTATGTTGCTTTGCTAATTATTGAGATAAAATTATTATTATAAAATTTAGAATATGTACAAATATAAATTAAATTTAATATTTCTTTTGCTTCTGATTCTTTCCGTGTTTTCTTTCAATTCTTGCATATTTGTAAAATATGATAATGATGAGAAAATTGAAATTGAACCCGAAATTGATTTAAGTCCTAAACCCCTTGTCGAACTAAGCAATTATATGGTTAGGTCGCATAGTGGCGATATGATTGCATTTTTACCGAAAGATTGGTTCCTTGTAAATACAGAAAATCAAATTTCAAGCGAAGTATTTGCTGTTGCTGTTAATAAAGAATATAATTTAAGTGCAGTTTTTACTAATCATAAAAATACTGAAGAATTCGAGGCTAAATTTAACCAGGAAGGATTATTTGGTTTGGCATGGTATGCTCTTACCAAGAAAGAAAAAAAATCTGCCGGTTTAGTAAAACAGGTTGGAAAATATCAAAGTTTGCTTATGGGTACAAGGCGTTTTGTGAAATATGAATATTCTACTACAACTGGCACCATAATATCAAAATCAGCTGTTTTTAAGTCAACATTAAATGAGTATTATGAATTTACTTTAGTACCACTAAGCGTTGATGGCAATTCAATACCTAAACAACAAGAAATAAACGATATCTTTCAATCAATACTCTCAGGTATCAAATATTAAGGATTTTGGGCGAAGAACGGGGCTCGAACCCGCGACAACCAGAGCCACAATCTGGCACTCTACCTACTGAGCTACCTCCGCCATTTTAGATTGACTACAAAAATAGTCAATTTCTACGACTCTACAAACGAATATGTGTCCTTAGTATTTTTACTTTTCCATTGCATATAGAATATCTCTTAATTTAATTCGTTATAATTTGTTGTTAGCTTTAGATAAAATTGAATTATTGAATTTGAAAAATATATAATATTAGAATATAAAACTTGGGAGTATCATTATGAATCTAAAACATTTACTTTTGTACAGCATAATATTTATGTTTGCTTTAGTGAGTTTTTCCTTTTCGCAAATTCCACCTAATTTACTAAGCCCGTCCAACAAAGATAGTTGTCAGTCTCTTTTCGTTACCTTAGACTGGGAAGCAGTTCCAAATGCTGTTCTCTACAGGGTAGAAGTCTCCGATACTAATAATTTTATGAATATTATCATCCTACAGAATGATATAGAGGGCACCGAGCTAAGTATTATGGTCAACAATTGGCAGAAGAATTATTACTGGAGAGTATTCTCGATTTTCCCTGGTGGAACAGAGGGTAAATCAGAAGAATGGATGTTTAAAACAAAACGTCCCCCAATATTACTTGTTTCGATACCGGATTCTGTAAAGTGCCTCGATACTGCCCTTACTTTTAAATGGAGGAAAGCCGACGCTGAATTTTATACATTAGAGGTTGCATCAGATACTGCTTTCACTAATTTAGTGGTAAACAAAAATAATTTAACCGATACTGCATATACTGCAAATTTACCCTATTATTCACAATCTTTTTTCTGGAGAGTAGCAGCTCGTAAATCTGTTTGCCAAACTGATTGGTCGGAGCGTAGATATTTTACTATAAAGCATCCAGCACCAAAGCTTCTTTTGCCAGCGAAAGGTTCATTTGGTGGCGACATATTTCAATCTGCCCCATTCAACACCACTCTCAAATGGCAACGGGATACAAATGCATTCAGTTATGATTTGCAAGTTTCCCTAAGTTCCACTTTTGCGAATATCTTTTATGAAAATACTATTTTAGGTGATACTTTGCACCACGTTGCAATAGGAACAATTTATGACACTACTATATACTGGAGAGTGAGGACAAATACAGCCGATTGCCAAAGTTATTGGTCAGAAACATTTTCTTTTAAAACTCCGTATCCAAAACCTATTTTGACCTTGCCACTTAATAATGAATTATGCGTATCGCTAAAAAACAATTTATTTAAATGGACGGTAGTACCTAATGCCACCAAGTATTCATTGCAAATTTCTGATATGCAAGATTTTTCCAATATTTTAGATGTCATAAATAACATCAGCGAAACCGAAATTAGCTATTTACTCTCACTTCCCCTTAAAAAACACTATTGGAGAATAGCGGCTCACGACTCCCGTAATTCTGGACTATGGTCTGATTTATTCGAGTTTAGCAGTACCCAACGTCCGCCTAATTCTTTTTTCCCAAACAATAATTCTGTTGGTTCGGAAAAATTCATTATTTTTTCTTGGGAAAATTTTGGAGCTGATACAAAATACGATTTAAAACTTTCAACTAATGACGACTTTTCAAATGTGTTAATTGATACTGTACTTCTTGATACAAATCACATAAATGTTATTGTCCCTGATAACAATGCTATCTATTACTGGATGGTAAGGGTAAGAAGTGGTGCTTGTGTTGGCGATTGGTCGGAAATACAATCATTCAAAACTATATTGCCTTCACCCCAACTAAGATTACCTGCAGATAATGATTTGATATCTTCAAGTTATCCGATTTTCTCTTGGTACCCTGTGGAAGATGCATTATCTTACGACTTGGAAGTATCTCTCGATTCCAATTTTGCAGTCATTTACAAAAAAGAAAAGCATATTACATCTGATACTTGGACTTTTGCTGGCGAGGCATTTCAGGAGCAACAAACATATTTCTGGAGATTGTTAGCAGAAAATAACGAAGGTCGTAGTCATTGGTCTAACTTCTTCAGATTTACTACCAAGCAAACACCTCCGGAAGCTCCTATTTTGATTTATCCTGCAAATGGTGCTACAAAGGTTGAATTACAATTAGAATTTAAATGGCATAAATTCCAAAATGCAAATTTATATCAACTACAAATTGCTACCGACAAGGATTTTCTAACACCTTTAGCAGAACTGCAGTTGGCAGATACATCTTATTCTGTAACAGGTCTTAATTTGTTCACCAATTATTTTTGGAGACTAAAAGCTTTCAATCAAGGTGGTGAGGGAAATTGGAGTCAAACATTTAGCTTTAGAACCAAGGATGTTGCCCCAACTGATATTGTTGCATTAGTATTCCCCGAAGAAGCTGCTACTGGATTACCTCTTACATTTACTTTTACTTGGAACAGCATACCAAATGTTTTAGGATACGAGATTGCCGTTGCTAGCTCTCCAGACTTTGCAGAATCGTCAATTGTTCTTTCCGCTCCCCAGGTTTGGGTTAACAAAAAACTTATTTATGGATTGGAATATAACAAAGAATATTTTTGGCAAGTACGTGGTTGGAACGAAGCCGGCAATGCACCTTGGTCAACTGTTCGCAGTTTCAAAACCCTCGACATTACATCTGTTGAGAATAATGACCCATACATATCAGATGTAATTATTGCTCCCAATCCGGTTGATAAAAACTTTGCCAATATCAAATTTGAACTTAAAACCTCCTCATACGTAGCTCTTAAAGTTTATAATTTACTTGGAAAAGAGGTTTTAAATTTCAACAAGAATTATTTTGCTCCAGGGATTAATAATATTGAATTGAAAACAAACAATTTAAAACCGGGAGTATATATTTACAACTTGTTGATAGAAAATAATATTTATAGTGGTAGCTTTATTATTAAATAGGAGGGAATTTGCAAAGTTTAATCAGAAAATTTTTGCAATACACTAATTTAGAGAGCGATACTGATAGTTTCGAAAATATTCATTCTACAATAGAAAAGGATTTAATATTCAAAGGCACAAACCTTTGGATATTGTCCTTTGCTATTATAATTGCTTCAGTCGGGCTTAATATGAACTCGACCGCTGTAATTATCGGTGCAATGTTAATTTCTCCGTTAATGGGACCAATAAATGGCATGGGCTATGGTCTTGCCACTTACAACTTTTCACTATTCCAAAGAGCCGTCAAAAACTTTTCTTTCGCTGTAATTGCCAGTTTAACTGCTTCTACTATGTATTTTGCACTCACTCCAATTTCGATTGCACAATCGGAATTGCTTGCCCGCACCAGCCCTACTATATACGATGTACTAATAGCACTCTTTGGTGGACTTGCTGGTATTGTAGCAATCAGCAGCAAGCACAAAGGTAATGTGATTCCGGGAGTTGCCATTGCCACTGCACTTATGCCACCACTATGTACTGCTGGCTATGGACTTGCTACCGCACAATCATCTTTCTTCTTTGGTGCTTTTTATTTATTTACAATTAATACAGTTTTTATTGCTCTTTCCTCTGTTGTAATTTCAAAAGTACTCAAATTCCCTATTATTACAGTTGTGGGCGATAAGCATAAAAAAAGTGTAAATCGTTGGATTAGTATTGTTATTCTTTTAATTATTATACCAAGTATCTATTTTGGTTATAATTTAGTGGAAAAGGAAAAGTTCTCCCAAAATTCTCAGAAATATATCAATAATATTAATATATTTGAAGGTAATTTCCTTCTTAAAAGTGAAGTTGTTCCAAATAAAAAATCTATATCACTGATATACGGCGGTGCCTCACTATCCAAAAAACAAAAAGAAAATATAAAAAATAAAGCCAAAGACTTTTCGTTGCAAGATGCTAACATCATTATAGAACAAGGTTTTACCTTAGATTATTTAGATAAAAATAGTACAGAAACAGCAAAATTGAAAAATGAGATTAACAGATTAAATTTAATTCTTGCTCAGAATAATTCAAAATTTGACAGCATTGCAAAACAATCTACTTTTGGTTTGCAATTGCTGAAGGAATTATCAACTCTCTATCCCCAAATTTCGCAACTCGCTTATACTGACGCCAATTTCTTTGATATTGAAGTTAACTCACCTAACAACTATACAGTAATTTTATTAACAGTGAATGGAAAAAATTTGAAACAATCCGACAAAGATAAAATTTATCAGTGGCTACTTGAAAGGCTTAAGATTGAATATTTGAAAATATTATATCAATAGTTGTTGACTAAACTACTTTTACTTCCTTGTTGTAGAAGAATATTAGCCAATTATTATTTTTTGTGTTTTTCATGAAAGCTCCAACTTGTGTTACATATTTTTTGTGATGTGGAAAACTTCTTTGCTATTAAATGATTTAATTGATTTATTTTGTTATTTGTGCGGTGTTAGAATTAATTTTACTTTTAAGGCATTGTTTTTGTTATTTATTTCAAGAATTGTTTTTCACTTTTGCTATCAATATGAAAAATATAAGTTTAAAGGGATTTAATTTTTACTAAAATGAAGTACGATAAATATAAGTTAGTTGATTTAAAAGCAAGAACCAAGTATCTCAGAATTGAATTATCACAGATTCTTGGAAAGTGGTTTTATTTGAAAAACGTGCTTTACCCTCAATTAGAATTCCAGTACCATCAATTATTTGGTGATTTAGAGAGAGAAATTGACATTAAATCCTACGAACTTAATATACTTAAATTGAAACACCACAACCTAAGCAACAAAAATCATGATAAAATTGGACAGAATATAGATGGACTTAACGATATTGCCGAACAAATTTTCAGTAAAATCGAAAAAGCCTTCGAAAATTCTCCCATACCAGAATACAAACTTAACGTTGAATACGAAATTTCTTATATTTATCGCCAATTAGTAAAAAAACTTCACCCCGATACCACTAATGATACTGAAATGTTCAATGAATATTGGATAAACGTCCAAGACGCATACCAATCAAAAAATATCCATAAATTACGGCTTTTTCATAAAATAATTTGCTTTGATGACTATTTGGAATTGGTAACACTTCGCAATTTGGAACGTGCCCTATTGGAGGAATTAAACGAACTCGAAAAAAGTATAAAACTTGAAAAGAAAAAAATTAATAAGCTGATGATGCAAGAACCCTTTATCTTTCAAAATATGCTGAATAATAAAATTTGGATTGAGAAAAGAAAGCAACAACTCGAAAATAAAGTTGCCGACCTCTCGCACAAGATCACTTCTATAAAAGCAAAATCACTCTGTAGCCAGTAGTTTACCCCATTCTATATAATAAAATTATTATTTTATAATAATACTTTAATAAATTCGTTTTCTAAATAAGAATTATTCTTATTTACAATAAATGATTAACTTACAAAATATACAAAATAGACTCGCAGAAAATGGATTGAAATCTACCACACAAAGATTGGTAATATTCGAAGCACTTTGTAATTTCAAAAATCATCCTACTGCCGAAGATGTGTTTAACTCTATTAGAGAGCAGTTTCCATCAATCAGCCTAAGTACTGTCTATAACACTTTAGATTTATTCTATCGCAATGGAATAATTTCAATTGTAAAAACAAGTGCCGGTATTGTACGATACGATACTGTTCGGGAGCATCACCACCATCTTTATTGTGCCGAAACAAACAAAATTGAAGACTATTTCAACCAAGAGCTTGATAGTTTATTAAGCGATTTCTTTGATAAGCATAAAATAAACAATTTTGATATAAATGAGGTTAAATTACAAATTAGAGGAAAATTTAATAATCAGGTAGATACAGAAAATCGGTTAAGTTAAACTAATTGGATTAGAATCAACAATTCAATTTATTTAATTAAAATAATGAATTTACTAAAAGCAAGAACAAAGTTTGTCTTGCATGTATTAAGCATTTATAATTTCAGAACTATTCTTAATTAATAATTATTATTGGAGACAAATAAAATGTCAGAAACAAGAACACTGCCTTTGATAGGCGACCAATTTCCAGAAATGGAAGTAAAAACAACTTATGGAATGATGAACCTGCCCAAAGATTTTAAAGGTAAATGGTTTATTCTTTTCAGCCACCCAGCGGATTTTACACCAGTCTGTACCACAGAATTCGTTGCATTCCAGAAAAGATACGATGAATTTAAAGCTCTAAATACCGAATTGATAGGTTTATCAATCGACCAAGTATATTCACATATCAAATGGGTGGAATGGATTAAAGATAACCTAAGCGTTGAAATACAATTCCCAATTATTGCTGACGATGGTGAAGTGGCACGTTCATTAGGAATGATTCATCCTGGTAAAGGAAAAAATACTGTCCGTGCAGTATTCATATCCGACCCCGAAGGTAAAGTAAGAGCCATACTTTATTATCCTCAGGAATTGGGACGTAACTTTGATGAACTTCTTAGAATGGTAAAAGCAATGCAAATAGCTGATGCAAACCACGTTGCTATGCCTGCCAATTGGCCCAACAACGAGCTAATTGGCGATAAAGTAATTATTCCGCCGGCATCAGACATCAAGGCAGCATTCTACAAAAAAGCAAGATACGACAACTACGATTGGTGGTTCTTGTACAAAGACCTTGACAAGAAAAAATAAACTTTCAATACAACGTTGACCTTACAAACAACCCTGCCCAGCTTATATAATAAAATAACCAGTGCAGGGTTTTATTTTTTCTTTAATTTTATATTAGAGCAACTTTAATTATTCAGTAAATTTGCCTATCAATTAACCTAAAATCAAACGTTCCTAAACAATTAATTACGATTAAAACTAATATGTGGCTTGTACAAGGAATCGAACACCTGAAAATGAGTGACTTTATATTAATAATATTCGGCAACATAATAAGCAAAGTCACCACAACTGCGGGCTATAAAGTTTATATTTTACTACAATTTAACGGTTTTAAATCAATACCAATGCAGCCGCGATTAATATGCACGACTGCAGTTAGATTAACAAAATTAAATTAAGCCCATCTCTTTTCCAACAATAATAAAATTCTCTATAATGCCATCAAGATGGACTTTTTGGTGAGTTGCCATATAACTGGTTCGCATCATGCTCATATTAGGCGGAACACCTGGTGGAATAAATGCGTTCACAAAAATACCACGGTCATACAACTTACGCCAAGTAATAAATGCAAGATGTTCATCGCCAACTATTACCGGTACAATAGCAGTTTGGCTTGGTATTACCGTAAAGCCCGCTTTCTCGAAACCATCACTGGCATACTTTGCGTTTGCCAGCAGGATATCCACCAATTCGGGTTGCTGTTCTAAAATATCTAAAGCGGCAAGTGCCGATGCACACGATGCAGGCGTTGGCGATGCACTAAAGATTATAGCAGGAGATAGATGTTTCAGATAGTTAATTACTCGTTCCGGACCAGCAACAAATCCACCCAAAGAAGCGAATGTTTTAGAAAATGTTCCCATCATCAAATCAGTTTCAGCTTCCATATTGTAATGAGAAGCCGTACCACGTCCACCCTTGCCAATTACACCAACCGAATGAGCATCATCCACCAGCACTCTGGCACCATACTTGTGTGCAACACGTACCAAATCCGGAAGATTTACAATTTCGCCTGTTACCGAGAACACTCCGTCACTAACAACCAATTTCCCAGCTTTGTCAGGAATGGATTTAAGAACACTTTCAAGGTCCTCCATATCGTTATGTTTATAACGCTTAAACTCTGCAAAGCCGCCCTTGGCAAGCACAGCACCGTTTACTATACAGGCATGATTTTCCTTGTCAGAAATAATATAATCACCCTTAAGCACCAAAGTAGAAATTACACCCAAAGAGGTCTGATAACCAGTACTAAATAGCAAAACCGATTCGAAGTTTAAGAATTTTGCAAGACGTTTCTCCAGCTCTATATGTAAATCAAGAGTTCCAGTAAGATACCTGGAACCAGAGCAGCCTGTGCCATATTTTTCAATAGCCTTGATAGCAGCTTCTTTTACATATTCATTTGCTGTAAGTCCCAAATAATTATTGGAGCCTGCCATTATCATTTTCTTCCCTTCAACTGTTACCACGGGACCTTCGTTTTCCTCGATAGGATGGAAGTAAGGATACAATCCTGCTTCTTTTACATCATCTGCTCTCGTAAATGCATAACACTTTTCAAATAAATCCACGGTATTCACTCCAATTAAACTTTTAAAATAGAAAATTTACGGTTTCCAGAAGTGCAACTTCATATCAACAGAACTGCCACAGAATTTTACACCTTCGGATTCCAGCAATATACGCATAGTATCATTGCCCGGGAAGTAATTTTTGCCGGTCAATTCTCCATTACGGTTCACAACCCTGTGATATGGCATTTCAATATTGCCACGATCACAGTTAAGGGCATACCCCACCATCCTAGCCGAGGATTTCAGCCCAATTTTCTCTGCAATTGCTCCATAAGTAGTTACCATACCACACGGTATTTCTTTTACTATCTCGTAAATTTCCTGATAAATATTATTTTTTATCAATTATTAAAATTCATCTTAAATTAATACAACTAAAACTAAATTATCATCATTTTATTTTCGTTTTACAAAAATAATTATGCAAATAAACTAAATTATTTTTTTTCTGCATTTATAAATTTTTAAAATGTCCTAAATCAAATGAAAAATAATAATAAACCCGAATTTATTAAATTCTTAGAACATAGATTAAAAAAACCGCTACCAGGTTATCAGTCCCAAATAAAAATGGCTATGAAAATTGAGAATAAACTATTTAGAAAATTTAAGAGAAGTATAACAGCACGAAACAGTGCAGTTATGATAGTTATAAGTGGAAACAACAATTTACAACTATTACTAACACTCCGCAGCACATCATTGCGGCAGCACGGAAATCAAATATCGTTCCCTGGTGGAAGATGCGAACCCGACGAGACATTTATAGAGGCTGCAATCCGCGAAACACAGGAAGAAACAGGATTAATTATTAATAAAGAACAGATAATAGGTGAATTATCAGAACTATACGTGCCTCCCTCCGATAGTTTGATAAAACCAATTATTGCATATATCGACCAAATCAATCATACAACACCAAACCCAGATGAAGTTGAAGAAATATTCCTTGTAGATTTGGCTAAATTTACCCAATCAGAAACATTAAAATGGAAAAAAATAAAAATTGAGGGCTACGATGTGGACACACCTTATTGGGACGTTCATCCATCCATTCCACTATGGGGTGCCACTTCAATGATACTAAGCGAACTAAAAGATATTTACCTTGAATGGAAGTAATGATAGGTATTTATATTTATTTCTCTTTTTCCCTTTCCTTTGCTTATTATATTTATATTAATTACTTTTGTTCTTTAATATAAACTAATTTTTTGGGAAATAATATGTTAGACTTAAAATTTATCAGAGAAAATATTGAATTGGTTAGGCAGAATATTATTAATAAAAATGAAAAAGCTAATATCGACGAAATTACTAATTTAGATGCCGAAAGACGCCGTATTATCGGTGAAGTAGAAAAATTGAAAAATGTCCGCAATGTTGTTAGTCGCGAAATAGCAGAACTCAAAAAACAAAAAATCGATGCCGATGATAAAATTGCCGAAATGAAAACCGTCGCTGATCAAATCAAAGAATTAGACGAACAACTATCCAATTTCGAAAACGATATTTATAAAGTGCTTACTCGTATTCCTAATATGGTAGCCAGTATGGTTCCTGTGGGTAAAAGTGCCGATGATAATAAAGTTGTAAGAACCTGGTCTCAGAAAACTAATTCAAAATGTAATAAAAATCATATCGATATTGCTAAATCCCTCAATATTATCGACTTCGAGCGCGGTGCAAAGGTTTCTGGCGGTGGATTTGCATTCTATCGCGGTCGTGGCGCCAAATTAGAACGTGCCTTAATTAGCTTTATGATTGACTACCATCTGGATAATCATGGGTACACAGAACTTTTGCCTCCATTTATTGTAAACGAAAACTCCATGTTTGGCACAGGGCAATTACCCAAAATGAGCGAAGATATGTATTATGCCCAAGAAGATAAAATGTATCTTATTCCTACGGCAGAGGTGCCCCTTACCAATTTTCATAATGGCGAAATACTTAATGGTGCCGAACTTCCAATCAAATACTGCGGATATTCACCATGCTTCCGACGCGAAGCCGGTAGTTACGGTAAAGATGTAAGAGGATTCCTACGTGTTCATCAATTCAACAAAGTAGAAATGGTTAATTTTACCAAACCAGAAGAATCACCCGAACAATTAGAAAAATTGCTTAACGAAGCAGAAGATATTGTCAAAGCACTCGGACTTCACTACCGCATACTATTACTTTGCAGCGGTGATACCAGTTTTGCTTCCGCAATTACTTACGATATAGAAGTATGGTCCCCCGGTGAACAAATGTGGCTTGAAGTTTCCAGTTGCTCCAGTTTTACAGATTTCCAAGCACGCCGTGCCAATATCAGGTTTAAACGCGAACCTTCATCAAAGCCTGAATTTGTGCATACCTTAAATGGTAGTGGATTGGCAACCTCACGTATTATGGTAGCAATGCTCGAACAATACACCGACGAACAAGGCGTATTCCACGTACCGGATGCACTAAAATCATATTGCGGATTTGATACCATTACCTAAATTCCAAAATACTAATATATATCATTATAAATGAATTTTGGGGATAGCTAATGAGTTTTTTTCAAGAGTCTATTAAAAAAAAATATTTCAATGAATTGGATAATGAAATGCTGGGAAATAAATACCAGCAGTTCCTCCGGTATTTTAACAATAAAGATATTCAGCAAAATATTCGTAATGCTAAGGAAGAGCAGTTTCAGGAAGGATTTCTTAGAGAATTATTTGTAAATATATTTGGATATACAATCAATCCTCAGCCCGATTTTAATTTAACTACCGAATTAAAGAATATTGCCAATAATAAAAAGGTGGACGGAGCAATCCTTAAAAATGGTAATGCCATTGCAGTGATTGAATTAAAAGGTACCGATACAAGCGATTTGGATAAAGTTGAATCACAAGCATTTGGATACAAAAACCACAATCCAAAATGTATTTATGTTATCACTTCCAACTTCGAGAAAATTCGTTTTTACATCCAGAATGCTGTCGAACATATCAATTTTAATCTTTTCGATATTACTTATGAGCAGTTTGCTTTGATGTGGATTTGCTTATCAAAAGAAAATCTACTTAATGACATTCCTTTGAAAATGAAAGAATCTTCTTTGATGCAGGAAGATAACATCACTAAAAAACTTTATGCCGATTATTCTAAGTTTCGCGAGGCAATTTACACCAATCTTGTTAAGAATAATCCTGAGCAGGATAAACTTCTGCTTTTCAAAAAGACTCAAAAATTGCTCGACCGCTTTTTGTTTGTATTCTTTGCAGAGGATAGGCTGCTATTACCCCCGAATTCAATACGAGAAATTATCAATCAGTGGAAAATCCTTAAAGATGACCTTGATGAATATATTCCATTATACGATAGATTTAAAAAGTTTTTCGGCTATCTAAATAATGGCTATAAAGGAAAGAATTACGAAGTTTTTGCTTATAATGGTGGACTGTTTGCGCCCGACATTATTCTTGACAATATTACAATTGATGATAATATTTTATTCGTTAACGCCTCAAAATTATCTCAATACGATTTCGATACCGAAGTTGATGTAAATATTCTTGGGCATATCTTCGAGCATTCACTCGGTGAAATCGAAAGTGTGCAAGCGGAAATCACAAGAACAATGGAGCATACAACAAGGCAGCATGAATCACCGCTCACAACAAGGGAGCACGCTCCCTTGTTACACGAAGATGCTCATACCGAGACAACAACGGAACATACAACAACGGAGCTCACAACAACGGAGCACGCTCCCTTGCTACACGAAGATGCTCATACTGTGACAACAAG